>NZ_JBEGDB010000135.1:0-21393 GCF_043638955.1 Bradyrhizobium sp. 31Argb
AGGCTTCCTCCTAAAAGAAAGCCTTGAATCACGTTCAATCTGATTTGAGAATCCCAAGAGTCCACACGGCCTAGGGCACGCATCTTGTCATTCAACTCCGTGTTAGGCCGCCGCGGCAAGCGACCAGGTCGCCAGTCCGTCGATCGCCTGTTGGGTTATCGAGATCGCCTGTTCGGTGGTCTGCTCGCGCCAGTTGGCCGATACCGGCACGAAGCAGTCGTGAAGATCGGCTCTCAAGAGCTGCACCCGTTCGCTGTCGCGTTCGGCCTTGAATTTGAGCCATAGATCGAGTTGCAGCGCGCGCCGGACATGGACGCCGCGGGTGCCGAACTCGACGACAGCGCCGACCATCGGCCGGCGACCGAGGAATTTCGTCAGGCCGTGGAACACCAGCCCTTGATAGTTCGGCCGCGCCATGTTGTGTGGCCGCTGGCCGATGAGCCGCTCCTTGCCCCACCAGCGCACGGCCTCAGCGTGCAGCGGTCCGTTTTCGTCGTTGAAGCAAAGGAAGAACGCCTCGGCCCAGCCTCCGATGCCGGTATGCCAATCGATGAAGCCGACACGCTCGGCCTGACCGAGGTGATCGGCGACGATCTTCTCCAACGTAACGTTCGACCACTCGCGGGCGACGCCGCCGAAATTGTTGCCATTGGGGAAGTCGTACTGCCCGCTCGCGAGCACATTGAACAATGCATCATCGCCATGCGCAGCACGAAAGCGATCGAGCGCTCCGGTATAGGCTTGAAGGGCCGCCGGCGTCCAATCATCCGGGACCAGATCCGGATACAGCGTTGCATAGCCGGGATTGGCCGGATGCGGCGCTTCGTGATCGACAAAATTGCGATTGAGATCGACGTTATTCTCGGTCGTGCGGGTGCCCCACGCGAAACCATACGGATTGATCGCATGCACCAGCAACACTGAGAGATGCGGCGGCAGCGCCCGCGCCGGGGCGCTCTTCATCCACGCAACCTGCGCCGCCGAACCGCTGAGACCTTCAAGGCCGTGCGTGCCGCTGATCACGATCAACTGCGACGGGGCGGCGGCATCGCCGAGCCGCACGACGTCGACCACGAGATCCTGGCCGTCAGGCGTCCTTAGGGTCGGATGACGATATTCGGACAGCGCGCCACCCAGCTCGGCCGCAGTCGCGCGGAATTTGGTGCGGGCGCCTGCATAGTCCAACGCAAAGCTCTCGGTGAAATCGATCATCATGGCACCGTGAACCCGAGTGCCACGTTGGCTGCATCCGTATGGCTGACGACGATCCCGTCGGCGTAGGGCCGGTAACCGATCCCCGACCTCTCGAACACCGTCCGCGGCGCCTCGAGCGAAGGCACCTTGAACACCAGCGCGACCATGCGATCCGAGCCGTTCTCGCTGACCAGCGCAGCATCGGCATAGCGTTCGGCAACTGCCGATGGCTCCAGCACACGGATGGTGGCGGTGCCGGCACGGAACAATACGCCGCCAGGCACCTCACTGAGCAAAGGCACGCCGAACATTCGCTCATACAGTGCAGCGGTGCGCGACGGCGCTTTCGACGCGATGACGAATTCGACGATGTCGGTGACACCGTTCGGGTGCGCACGCCATTCCGGTCGGTAGACCAGTTCCGGAGTATCGTGGTGGCAGAAGAAGGTACGGCCGTTCTGCACCTCTTCGCTGCCGACGCGAACCACCCTGAAGCGCGCATCCTGCGTACCGCCCGGAAACGACACTGGGCGCGAAAAGCTCATCGGCTCTTCCGCTGGAACGCCGCGCTGCTTCAAGGCGGCAAAGACAAGATCGGGGTCGACTGATTTGAACACCAGCCCGGTCAGCCCCGGCGGATGCGTCCACAGATCGGCGCGCCTGGTCTCGCTCCCCGGCAGATATCCGAGCAGTTCCAGGTAGTTCTCGCCAAAGATCGCGAGGTTATTGCTCGAGCCGAGCGAATGATGACCACGTTCCGTCAGCTTGAAGCCGAGCCGGCCATATTGCGCGGCCGCCTCGTCGAGCTTCCCCATCACATTAATGACGGCGTGATCGAGAACGGGCTTCACTGCATTGATAGTCAAAGCCATGTCACTCACTTCTTTACAAACCTACCCGCGGCTCGCAGATTTTTAGGCAAGATCGGTGCCACTTCAGGATTGCACTCCCTGCGCTGCACGCGGATGAGACGCTTGTTTCGTCATGGAGAAATCCACGGCGGCGTCAGCGTGCAGCATCGTCGAGTCGAACACCGGAAGATCAATGTGTTGCGGTCCGACCAACAGACAGATTTCGGTACAACCGAGGATCACGCTGTCGGCACCGTTTAACTTTCCGCGCGCGATGACATCGAGGTAGCGGCGGCGCGACCGGTCGCTGACGACGCCTTGGCATAGCTCATCGAAGATGATGTCATGGACCGCGATGCGATCTGCTTCGTCGGGAATGATCGGATCGAGCGCAAACTGCTCGCGCAGCCGCTGCACATAAAAATCCTGTTCCATGGTGTAGCGTGTCGCCAGCAGCAACGGGCGCTTGCATCCGCCGGCCTTGATCGCGCTGGCGGTAACATCGGCGATATGCAACAGCGGGATCGATACCGCCCGCTGCACCTCGTCAGCGAGCTTGTGCATGGTGTTGGTGCAGATCAGGAGGCAGCCGGCGCCGCCCTCCTCCAGCTCGCGGGCAATGTTTGCAAGAATTCTGCAGGCTTCATCCCAGCGTCCCTGCTTCTGCAGATTGACGATCGCGTCGAAGTCGACCGATCGCATCAGGATTTCAGCGGAGTGAAGTCCACCCAACCGGGTTCGGACCTGTTCATTGAGCCGCCGGTAATAGACGGCGGTGCTTTCCCAACTCATTCCGCCGATCAAGCCAATCGTTCGCATTTCCTGCTGCTCGCTCCACACGACATCTCTGCCTTGCGGAAAGACTAGCAACGACGTTGCGCAATTCGGTTGCGTATCGGGGACTTATAGGGGCTTCGAGCTAAAAATAGACTTCATAGTTCGAGCGGATTCTGGAATAGCATTTCACAATCTCGGGGCGTCCCGAGTTGGACATGCTGCGGGACTCATTATTCGTTGTCCCCAGCGCGACACCTGTCTTGCATACGGATTGATCGACGGTTCTTCCGTCTGCGTCGTCGACGCTTAGTCGCTGGCGGCCGATCCGTGGTCGCGCACGGCGAGCTCGGCGCTAGCCCTTTGAATAATTGTCAAGAATATCGTTAGCCGGGCGATCACCCTGCGCCGAGAGCGTCTCAGCCATCAGTCCCGCGATCTGTCGGGCATCATCCTTGTCGGTCTTGATGAGCCCTGCGATGGCGCCGCGCTTGTCGGCGTCACTGTAGTGCCGCTTGATATTGAATTTGGGTTCGAGCCGCGTCACTGCCATCGAGAAGCCAACGATGTGCGGCATCAAGGCGGCGCGGCGCTGCGGGCTGTAGTCCGCGATCGACCACTGGGCGGGAAAGCGGCTTTCGTTGACACGCACCAGGTCATCGACAACCTGATCGAGGCCGGCGCGGTCGAGCAGGCGGACGTCACCGTGGGCATGGACCACCGCATACGACCAGCTCGGCGCCGCCGGACATTCCTTCGTGTACCACTGAGCCGACACATACGCATTCGGGCCGTTGAAGACGAACACCGCTTTCGGCTGGCGCTCCAGCGATTTCCAATGCTCATTAGCGCGCGCGACATGACCGCGGATGTGGGTTACCGCACCGTGTTTCACATCAACCAGCACCGGGATGTGGGAGAAATGCAGTTCACCGTTTTCGGTCGAAACCAGAAGCGCGAAGCCGAGCTCCGACATAAGGTCGATAGCAGCGGTGTCGGTCGTCAGGGTGCGTTCGGGACGGTAGAACATGCGAGACCTCCCCTCAGGCAACGAGCGCGGGCTTGAAAGCCTGGGGGTAATGTCTTGTCGCAAACTCCGCGGTAATCAGCCCCTGCTCGAGGTCACGCTCAACGAGTTCGACCGGGCGCTTCGCAGGATCGCCCCAACCGGCGCCGCCGCCGACCGTGAGCTGAACGATATCGCCTTTCTGCAGGGTCATGACCGCGGTGGTTGGCAGGTCGATGACGTCTTTGCCCCGGATCACCTTCAACGATGCGAGGGCTCCGTCGGCGCCGCCCATCCTGCCGCGTGCCGGATAGAGAAAGTGTTCCGAGTAGTAGCTGAGGACGACGTTATCCTCCAGCACCTGGATGGCGCGCGTAAAGCCTAGACCGCCGCGCCATTCTCCCGCGCCACCGGAATTCGGAACAAGGCCATAACGCAGCATACGGATATGAGGGTGGATCTGCTCGATCGACTCGATCGGCGTATTGCGGCTCGATGACAGAACACCGGCGAGGGCGTGCGCGCCGTCGTAGCCCGGTGCGCCGCCATAGCCGCCGCCGAGCACGTCCGCGTAGATGCGCGTGCCGCCATTCGGCCGCTCCTGCACAAGGTAGAGGCCGGTGGTGGAATTGAAGCCCTGCGCTGGAACTCGATCCGGAATCGCCTTTCCGAGCGCCTCATGGATTGCGTCGAGCACGCGATAGGACACGGCAATGCGGGCGCGCACCGGTCGGCCGGGCATCGGATTGACGATCGTACCCTCGGGCAGCCGGATATCAATCAGACGATTGCAGGCATCGTTGGCCGGAATGTCCTTATCGGCGAGCAGGCAGCGAACAGCCGAGATCGCCGCAGCGATCGACGACGATTTCGAGCTGTTGAACATGCTGTGCACCTCTGGTGCCGTGCCGGTGAAGTCCAGCACCATGGCTCCGTCAGCGACCGTAACGGTCGCAACGACCTTTAGCGGAATATCGCCACGTACGTCCGCGTCGATCCATGCCTCGCCGGTCCATGTTCCGTTCGGAATCGTCGCGATGGCCGCCCGCATGCGGCGCTCCGTATAATCGAGCGTCTCCGCCATCGCGCGGACCACCAGATCGTAGCCGTGACGTTCGGCCAGTTGCTGGAGACGCTCGATGCCGGTCCGATTGGCGGCAAGCTGAGCGTAGAAGTCGCCGCGGCCGACTTCTGGCGTCCGGACGTTGGCGAAGATCAGGCGGTCGATCGCGCCGCCCATCAGGTCCCTTTCGACATCGATCAGCAGCGGCGGAATGACAATCCCTTCCTGCAGCAATTCAGTCGCATCAATGTTGATCCCGGCGCCGCCGCCTCCGACGTCGAGATGATGCGCCGTATTACCGACCCATCCGATCAGGACCTCATCGGCGAACACGGGCTGGAAGATGATGAAGTCGTTGAGATGCTGCCCTCCGGCATAGGGATCGTTGAGCAGGATCGCGGAGTTGGGCCCGATCCCGGAGATGTCGAGTTGCGCGACGGATGCCCTGAACGCTTCGCTCAACCCGCCATTGTGGATCGGGATCATTTCGGCCTGCGACACCACGTTGCCGTGCGCGTCGAGAATCGCGGTCGAGCAGTCGCGAGCCTCGCGCACGATGGTCGAGAACGCAGAGCGGACAAGAATTGCCCCCATCTCATTCGCGATCGCTCGGATCGCGTTGGCAAGGATCGCGAGCTTGGTCTGTTCGCCGAACATCACTTTTTCTCCAGCAGCAGATCGCCGCTCTCGCAGCAGCGCGCCGTCCAGCCCGGCGGCACCAGTGTCGTGGTCGTCGGCTCTTCGAGAATGACCGGGCCCGTGATTGTCTCGCCGAAATCAAGATCAGAACGATCCATGAAGGTCGCGGCAACGGATTTGCCCTGGAGGACGATATCGCACGTCTCGCGCTTACCGTTCCGACCAGGATCTCCCTTGGGAGTAACGACGTTGAGCTTGTTCTTGCGGGTAAGCCGCGCCCGCGCGTTGACGATCTGAACCGGCAAGTTCGGTCGCGTGTAGCCATAGCGCTCACGGTGCAGGCTCTCGAAAACGTCACGCAATTCCGAGGGGCTTGCCCGTGCCACGTCTGTCCAGACCGTCAACTCGAATCCCTGGCCCGCGTAGCGCAGATCGAGTCCCATCTGAACGTCGTAGCCGCCAGCGGCCAAGCCGAGACTCGCGGCATAGCCGTCACATGTCGCGGCCAGATCGGCTACGCCGATCTCGGCGAGCGACTCGGCAGTCAACGGCTGCAATCTCGCCTTGATGAAGTCGACCTTGAGATCGGCGATCAGCAGGCCGAAAGCGCTGGTGATGCCGGGCGACCACGGAACCAGAACGCGGTTCATGCCGACCTCGTCGGCCACTGTCGCTGCGTGCAGCGGGCCGCCACCGCCATAGGCCACGAGCGTAAAGTCACGCGGATCGATGCCCCTCGCAGTCGAGACAAGACGAACCGCCGCCGCCATGTTGCTGTTGACCATCTGCAACACGGCATCCGCCTTGTGCCTGAGGTCGCCCGGCACCTTCAGCGACGTGAATGCATCTTTCGCAGCCCCGACATCGAGCGTCATCTTGCCTGCGAAGAAGTGCGACGGCCGCAGCAGTCCGGCGATCAACTGCGCGTCTGTCACCGTCGGCAGCTTGCCGCCGCGGCCGTAGCATGCCGGCCCAGGCTCGGCTCCCGCACTGGCCGGCCCGACATTGAGGAAGCCGCCGGAATCAAGCGCCGCGATGCTGCCGCCGCCGGCGCCGACCGTAACCATGTCAAGCGCGGTGGTGCGGATCGGCAAGTCATCGACCATAAGCTCTTGCACCACCCGCGGCTCCAGCATGGGCGCGACCGCCACATCCGTGCTGGTGCCCCCCATATCGATCGTGATGATGTCGTTGATGCCGTTGCGGCGTGCGAACCATGCGGCGGCCTGA
This sequence comes from Bradyrhizobium sp. 31Argb, assembly GCF_043638955.1. NCBI lineage: Bacteria > Pseudomonadati > Pseudomonadota > Alphaproteobacteria > Hyphomicrobiales > Nitrobacteraceae > Bradyrhizobium > Bradyrhizobium sp. 31Argb. Next base: position 6,758 of record NZ_JBEGDB010000135.1, read on the forward strand.
ACGCCTGCGGCCGGCCCCGACAGCAGCATGCGCACGGCGTTGTCACCCGCTGCTTCCGCCGGCATGATGCCGCCATTCGACTGCATGATCTGCAAGCCGCTGCGGCAGCCGCGATCGGTCAGACCGCGATCCAGCCGATCGACGTAATCGACGACCACCGGGGAGACGAAGGAATTGACCACCGTCGTCACGGTGCGCTCGTATTCACGGAACTCAGGCGATACGCGGCTCGAACAGCCGACGCGCGTTGTGGGGCTCATCGAGAGAATGAGTTCGCGCAGGCGATCCTCGTGAACTCCATTGCGGTAGGCGTGCAACAGGCAGATCGCAATCGACGTCACGCCGTTGTCGAGGAGAAACTGGATTTCCTGCTGTGCCACCTCTTCATCGAGGGCTTCGACCACATTGCCGCACCCGTCGATGCGTTCCGGAATCTCGCGGATGAAGCGCCGCTCTACCGGTGCGCGGGGTTTGCGATAGAAAGCCGTATAGATGTTGCCAACGCGATCGTGCAAGCCGATTTCGGTGATGTCGCGAAAGCCCTTGGTGGTGAGAAGCCCGGTGCGCGCGCCGCGCCGCGTGATCAACGCGTTGGTGGCGATCGTCGAACCGTGCGAGAAGCGCGTTACCTCCTTTAACCGCACGGCAGCCTGATCGACCGCGTTCTCAACTGCCTTGTGGACCTGGCTCGGTGTCGATGGAACCTTGCCGACGGAGACCACGCCTTCCTCGTCCACCCAGACGAGGTCCGTAAATGTCCCGCCAATTTCGACGCCAACCTGCATTCTTCACCCCGCTGGATTTGAAGTCGCTCAGGACCGCAGAAGGCCGGCGCGGCGGATCTTCTCGCGTTCGATCTCGAAGTTCTTCCTGATCACCTCGCCAAAATCGGCGCCGTCGCGATATTGGATCGACTGCCCGTACTTCTCCTGGATCGCGACATGTTGCGGATCAAAAAGCGCCAGTTTGAAAGCGTCGTGCAGCCGCTGGACCACCTCCTCTGGCATTCCCTTTGGACCAATCAAACCGTTCGGGCTCGCGGCGGTCACGTCATAGCCGAGATCGTAAAGGGTCGGCGCGTCGGGCCAACGCTTCAACCGCTCGTCAGAGAAGACCGCCAACCAGCGTGCCTGCCCGTTGTCGACCAGATCGCCGAGGATCGTGCCGCCCGCGTGGGCGTCGATGTGGGCGCCGAGCAAGGCGGCGATGCCCTCGGAGTCGCCCTTGAACGGCACGTGGATCAGCTTGATCTTCTCGATGTCGGCGACCTGAACCATCGCCAGGTTCTGCGCGGTCGCCGGACCGTTCGTCCCGTAGTTGACCTCCTCGGGCCGCTTGCGGGCCTCGGCGACAAAGTCGCTCCAGGTCTTGAACGGTGAATCCTGGCGGACGACCATGCCGACGTTGAAAGCGCCGATCTGGATGATCGGCGTGAAATCCTGCAACGCGTCATAGGGCGTCTTCTGCATGAGCTGGACGCGCAGAACCGCCGAATGGGTGACCGCGATGCGGTAGCCATCGGGCGACGCCGACAGCATCGCAACCGCACCCAGCGTGGCACTGGCGCCTGGACGGTTTTCGACGACGATCGGCTGGCCGAGGTGCGTTGCCGCGGCAGTCGCCAGTACGCGGAAAGTGGTATCGGCCGTTCCGCCGGCCGGAAACGGAACGATCAGCGTGATAGGCCGTGACGGGAACTTATCGTTCGCCGACGATCTCCTGGGCCACGACGCGGCCAGGGACAGCGCACCGACACCGCCCAACCACGACCTGCGAGACAGTCCGACCATGGTGACCCTGCTCCTTTAGATTTGTGAAGGAAGCTTACTTGTGGGCAACAAATCTGATAAATCGAAAGATCATAATGATTGATCGATCCTATGAATATAACGAGCCAGGACCTCCATATCTTCCTCACCCTTGCTCAGGAAAAGAATTTCACGCGGGCGGCCGCGCGATGCGGGCTGTCGCAATCGGCGTTCAGCACCCGCATCTCGTCGCTCGAACACGCGTTAGGAGCCAAGCTGTTCGACCGGACCACGCGGAGGGTCGAAATGACTCCCGATGGCGAGGTCTTCGAGCCTTTCGCTCATCAGTTGCATGCAGATTTGTCCGACGTTATTCAGATTTCCCGTGACCGGGCGGCGCGCCGCCGGGGCCGGGTGTCGATCGCGGCACTGCCATCGGTCTCTGCCGGCTGGATGCCGAAAATACTGTCAAGATTTGCAGCCCGGCATCCAAACGTTCAGTTGTCGCTGACCGACGCAATGGCGGAGACGTGCGTATCATTGGTACGCAACGGCGACGTTGACTTTGCCCTGTCGACGCTTGACGGTGCAGAGGACTTGGACGGGCAGGTCGTGGCGACTGATCACTTCTACCTCGTCTGCCGCAAAGATCATGAGTTGCTGTCGAAAAAGAAGATCGCTGCCGCTGACATCGCGTCCTATCCGTTTATTCACCTGACACGCAATAGTAGTGTTCGCCGCGCCCTCAATGCTGCCTTTGAGCGCGTGAAACTAAAAGCCCATCTCGAGGCGAATTACATGGCGACGCTTGCCGGCATGGTGGAAGCGGGTCTGGGCATCACAATAGTTCCGTCGCTTAGCCTCCACCAGTTTGAGCGTCCGACGCTTGGCGTTAGAATTCTGCAAGCGCCACGGATCTCTCGTCCGATCTATCTGATCCGTCGGCGCGGTCGCACATTATCGGCAGCCGCTGAAGCACTCTTCAACGAGATCCGCCGGACAGACTTCGAGGAGCCTTCGATCATGCGCAAGCGCACCTAGGGTGAACGTAGTCACAGACATTGGAGATGTTGGGCGATCACATCCTGGGTTTGTCCTTCCTTGAAGTGGTGCCAGCAGACCCGCGCCATGAGCGCAAAATCAGCGCCGCGCGCGTTTTCGTCTTTGTTTGCTTGGTCCAGCACATCCGGCCTCCATGCTGCACGATCCACATCGCAATTCGGTGCATGGAACAAATGTACCCGTATAGTCACAAAAGTGTCGTCGGCCACCGTTAGGAGTCGCCTCCTCTCAGGCGCAAACGATGGAACGACATGCAAAGTGGTGAACCGACGCCGATCCGGCTTGCTCAGGACGTGAACGGAAAACTCCGCGCGTGGCCCGAGCGGCCAGAGACGGTCGAACATCGGTTGAAGGCCGGTCGCACCAGCGACCCAGCACGGGTGCTGCGCGGATGCCGCGCCTCTTTCGTGCTGCTCAACGAGGTGGAAGCGTAAACGTGCGCCGCGCCATCCTCGTCATCCTCGACGGCCTGCGCCGGGACCTCGTCGGTCCCGAGACCACGCCGCACCTAGCTGCCTTTGCTGCGCGTGCCGAGCAATTCTCAGACTACAGCACGATCTTTCCTTCATGCACGCGCGTGGTCTCCGCCAGCCTCGCCACCGGCTGCCTGCCGGCGCGCCACGGGCTCCAGGGCAACACCATGGTCCTCGTTGAAGACGGCCGCCTTGTGCGTCACGATGCGGGCCGGCCGGATTTTCTCCAGCACAAAAGACGTGTCACCGGACGGTCCCTTGGCGTTCCGACTCTTGCCGAGCGGCTGCGTGAGCACGGTGGTGCGGTGATATTCAGCAACGTGTCGCCTGGTGCGGCCTATGCTCACGATCCCGACGGCCACGGACGCATCTATCATCGCGCCGGCTCGTTCGGGCGAGGCCGCATTCCCCTACCCGAAGCTGAGCAGCTTCGCGTGACCCTGGACGTGGCTGGCGATCGAGCCATGACCGAGCGTTTCATTGCGGAGACTGTGCTGGCCGCGAGTCCTCCCGCCCTCACTCTGATGTGGCTGGGCGAACCCGACTCGTCCCAGCACGCTCTGCCGCTGGGCTCGCCCGAACACCTGGCCGTCCTGACGGAAGCCGATCGGAACGCGAAGCGCGTCATGGACGCGGTGGCGCAATTGCCCGACCGCGAGGATGTGCTCTTTCTCCTTGGATCCGATCACGGTCATCAAACCGTGAGCGACGTCATTCACATCGAGGCTGAGCTGGTCGCCGCAGGCCTCAAGGAAAGTCTCGATTCCGACGAGGTGGTGGTGGCCTCCAACGGCACTTCGGCACTGATCTATCTTCACCCGGACGCCGCTGGGCGCGAGGCGGCAATCGCAAGCTTCCTGGCTGGCCAAGACTGGACCGGAACCGTACTGACGAGGGCCGAGTTGCACCGTATTGGCCAGTCCACCGACAACGGACTCGCTTGTGCCGTCTCCATGCGCGAGACCGAGGCTCCCAACGCTTTCGGCATTGTCGGGACGAGCTTTGCCGCCAAGCGTTCTGAAGGCAAGGAAGATGTCATCGGCGCAGGTCAGCACGGTGGGCTTGGGGCTGCCGAGCAGTCGCCTTTCCTGATGATCTCGGGTCCGGGCTTCTTGGCCGGCGCGGTGCGCTCCAGAGCAGCCTCGGTTATCGACATCGCGCCTACCATTCTTGCTCATCTCGGTCTGCCCGGCTCCGGCACAGACGGCAACGCGCTACAGCGAGGCGACTTTGGCTGAGATCGAGCTGCGCGGCATCGAGAAGCGCTATGGGGAGGTGTCGGTCCTGAAGGGCGTCTCCCTGAAGATTCAGGATGGGGAATTCCTGACCCTGGTGGGGCCGTCCGGCTGCGGCAAGTCCACCTTGCTGCGGATCATCGCCGGGCTCGAGGATCAAGACGCCGGCGAGGTGAGCGTGGGCGGCCGGCTCGTGGATGGCGCCCGTCCAAAGGACCGGGACGTCGCCATGGTGTTTCAGTCCTACGCCCTCTATCCCCATCTCACCGTATTCGACAACATCGCGCTGCCATTGCGCACGCGGCGGCTCTCCTTCGCACAGCGCCTGCCGCTCATCGGACGGCTCCTGCCGGGTCGCACCGGCATCGAAAGGAGCATTCGCATGGAGGTGGAGCAGGCCGCCACCATGCTCGACGTGGCCCATCTGCTCCACCGCAAGCCGGGCCAGCTTTCCGGGGGGCAACGCCAGCGCGTCGCCCTCGGGCGCGCAATGGTGCGGCATCCCACCGTTTTTCTGATGGACGAGCCGCTATCCAATCTCGACGCCAAGCTCAGAGTGCAGATGCGCGCGGAAATCACCGCGCTGCACCGCCGCCTCGGCGTTACCTTCGTTTATGTCACGCATGACCAGTCAGAGGCCATGACGATGGCGGACCGCGTGGCCGTGGTGATCGGCGGCGAGCTGCTCCAGGTGGGCCCTCCAGAAAAGCTCTATCGGGACCCGCAGGATCTGAGGGTGGCCGAGATGATCGGCAGCCCCAAGATCAACGTGGTCGCTCGCGGCCGTTGGGCGGACGATCGACCGATTCTGTCGGCAATCCTTGCACCGCAGACCAGGCACCTCGCATTTCGTCCAGAAGCAGCCGTCCTGACCACGCCAACCGCTGGCCTGCCCGGTGGCACCGTGACGGATCTTGAAAATCTCGGCTCAGATATCTTCGTGCATGTGGCGCTCCGCGACGGCTCGGAAACCGTCGTGATCCGCACCGCACCCGACGAACCACGCTTTTCGCTCGGCTGCGCGGTTGGGCTCAAGGTCGATGCTGCGCGACTGATGCAGTTCGACGAGGCTGGCAGGCGCTGCGGCGATATCGAGCGGGTGGCAGCATGAGCGTGATGGCCTTGGTCCACCGCCGCGCTCGCCCGGTTGCCCGTCGTCGGCAGCATCAGGCTGCAGAGGCCACGGTCGGCTGGCTCGCCGTCTCCCCGGCCTTGATCCTGCTGATTTGCCTGCTCTTTGGCCCGGCCGCGGCGGTGATCCTGTTCTCGTTCACCGACTGGCAGTTGGGCGCCACGACCTTCCACTTCGTCGGTATCGAGAATTTTGCTGCGTTGTGGGCGGACCCGCCCTTTTGGAAGGCCCTGGTCAACACTTGCATCTATGTCGCTATCGTGGTGCCGGGGACGGTGGGGCTTGGCCTTGCCACAGCTCTGCTCATCGAGGCGAGCCCTGGCCTGCGCGGCTTCTATCGCGCGGTGCACTTTCTGCCGGTCATGTCGGCGATGGCCGTGGTGTGGGGCACCATGCTTCATCCCAGCATCGGCCTGGTCAACCGGACGCTCGCCACATTCGGCTTGACCGGCATCAATTGGCTGCGGGACGAGCACACCGCGCTCCTCGCCGTCGCCCTTATTGGCATTTGGCAGGGCTTTGGCTTCGCGATGGTGCTCTTTGTCTCCGGCCTGAAGGCGGTGCCCCAACAGCTCTACGATGCCGCTGCAGTCGATGGAGCGGACGGCCTCTTTGACCGGCTGCGCATCGTGACTCTCCCCATGTTGGGGCCGGTCACCATGTTCGTCATCGTCCTCACCGCAAGCCGCGCCTTTGAGGTGTTCGATAGCGTGCGCGTGCTCACCCAGGGCGGTCCGAACTACGCCTCCGAGGTCCTGCTGAATCGGCTCTATTCCGAAAGCTTCGACTATCTGCGCACCGGCTACGGCGCAGCCCTGACAGTGGTCTACCTTGCTATCGTGATCGCCCTCACGCTTGCCCAGGCGCGCTTCATCGAACGCCGGGTGCACTATTCATGAGCGCGCATCGCCGCCGATCCCGGGTCGCGGGACGCATCGCGCGCCACGCTTTGCTTGTCGTTTCGGCAGCATTCGCGTTGCTGCCTTTCGTGTGGATGGTCAGCTTGTCCCTGAAGCCACCGGATGAGATCTTTCAACCCGACTTCCACCTCTGGCCCAAAACCTTCCACGGCGTTGAAAATTATCGCGTTGCGCTGACCGCAGCGCCGATGCTCCGTTTCCTGCTCAATGGTGTCTTCGTCTGCGCGGTCATCTTCGCGCTGCAGCTCGTGATCTGCGTGCCATGCGCCTACGCCCTCGCCAAACTGCGCTTCCGCGGACGCGACACCTTGTTTTCCGCGGTACTGGTGGGGCTTCTCGTACCCCCGCAGGCCCTGGCCATTCCCCATTTTGTCCTGCTCTACGTCTTCGGGCTGCTCGACACCTACGCGGCTCTCATTCTTCCCTGGATCATCTCTGCCTTCGGTATCTTCCTGCTGCGCCAGTTCTTCCGATCCATCCCCGACGAGATCATCCACGCCGCGCGGCTCGATGGACTCGGTGAGTTCGAGATCATCTGGCGCATCATGATGCCCATGAGCGCGCCAGCGCTTGCCGCTTTCGGCATCTTCTCGGTAGTGGCCCACTGGAACGACCTGTTCTGGCCGCTCATTGCCGTGCGGAGCGAAGACATCTCGACACCGGCCCTCGGCATCCTCCTGTTCCGCGACGACGAGGCGGGTCAATTCCTCGGCCCGCTCATGGCCGGCGCCACGATCATCGTCGCCCCACTGCTACTCGCTTTCCTCTTCGCCCAGCGCCGCTTCATCGACGGGCTGGCAACCACTGCCATGAAGTGACCAAAGGGAGATTGTCATGCTCGACAGACTGTTGCCGCGCCGCGTGTTGAGGGGCGTGGGTGCCACATTCCTGGCCGCCTTCGCGGTCACCCCTGCCCATGCGGAGATGACGCTGGACGTGCTTTACACCACGCCGGGGACCTTCAATGCTCTTCAGCAGGAGCTGGCCAAGCGCTTCACCGAGACCCATCCCGACATCAAGGTGAAGTTTCGCAATCCAGTGGCTGGATACGAAGAAGGGGCACAGCAGATCCTGCGTGACCAGATCACCGGCAGCGTGCCGGATGTCGCGTTCAACGGCATCAACCAGATCGGCTTGTTCGTGGATCGCGGTCTCGGCGCCCCCCTCGATACCTTCGTGGCGGCGGATGGCGGCCTCGACAAACTTGGCTACTACTCTACGCTCGCAGCGCTCGGCCAATGGAAAGGCAAGCTCTATGGTCTGCCTTTTGCGGTCTCAACCCCGGTGCTCTACGTGAACGCCGACCTGGTGAAGAAGGCCGGCCTCGCTCCGGCCGCCCTACCCAAGTCCTGGCCCGAACTGGTCGCCGCAGGTCAGAAAATTCAGGCGAGCGCCGGAGCCGGCGTGACGGGATTCTACTACCAGTGGGACCAAACTGGAAACTGGCTGCTGCAGTCACTCGTCACCAGCCGCGCCGGGCACATGCTGAAGGCCGACGGCTGCACGATAGCGTTCAATGACGATGCCGGCATGTGGGCACTCAAGACCTTGGAGTCTTTTGGCAAGTCGGGAATGCCCAATTTCGGTATCAGCCAGGCGCGTCAGTCATTCGTCGCCGGCAGCCTCGCCATTCTCGTCGATTCCACGTCCTATGTGGCTGCGGCAGACCGCCAGATCGGCAACCGCTTTGATTTCAAGACGGTCGCGTTTCCGTTGTCAACACCAGACGGCAAGCTGCCTGCGGGCGGCAATGTCGCCATGATCTTCGCCAAGGATGCCGAGCGGCGGAAGGCAGCATGGGAGTATGTGAAGTTTGTCACCGGCCCGATCGGTCAGACGCTCATGGTGAATTATACCGGTTACATGCCCGGCAATGAGATCGCGGTGAAGTCGCCCGAGCTCCTCGGGGCATTCTATGCCAAGAACCCCAACCACATGACCAGCATTCAGCAACTGCCGGTGCTGACGGACTGGGCGTCCTTTCCGGGTGGCAATTCGCTGAAGATCATCGAGGTGATCAAGAGCCACACGGAAAGCCTGGTGACGGGCAAGCGCCCCGCCGCGGAAGTGATGCCCAGCCTGGTGCAGGATGTGAATGGCCTTATGCCCAAATGCAGCGGCTAGAGCATTTCGGTTCTGATTGAATCAGAACCGAAGTTCTAGATTCTTGTCTTGACGCGTTTTCTTCACGCGAACCGGTGTCCACTTCGCTCGAAAACGCTCTAAAGCCAAGAATGTGTCAGGCAAGAATGAGAAGCTATCGCCCTCTTCCAACTCGGCCATCCTTCTCGCTTTGAACCGGACCATGTTCGATAATTTCAGGCTCGAGGCCGGTACGACCATGGTAGTCAAGAACCCCATCGCTTTGCCTCATTCCTGTGGGCAACGACACCTGCGCACCGTCGGGACAGATGTGAAAATCGCTGACGTCTCCTTTGAACCTAAGCGATGCCCTCAACTGCGTGAACCAGTTCCTCATGGAGGCACCCTCAACAAACCCGCGTACGCAAGGGGTGGCAAGCAATGACTATGCCGAATTCGAACGAGCCCAGCCGCAGAGGCTTGCCTTTCTTGCTAACCGGAATCAGCTTCGTCCTCCTTCATGACGATCTGCATACCCAGGCGATCTAGGCTCCCCAGACTTCGCGCAAGACCGACAGCCAGTTTTTTCCGATCACGCCCTCGATTTTGCTCGAATTCCAGCCGCGTTCCTCCATCGCGGCCGTGAGATTTGGCCAATCACCGATGGTGCGCATGCCCTCCGGATTGATCACATTCCCGAAGTCCGTGAGCTTGCGTCCGTAGCCTTTGTCGTGCGTGATCCAATCGAAGAAGGGCTGCGCGTAACCTTGCGTGAAATCGGTGCCGACACCGACGTTTCGCTCGCCGCAGATGTCGATTACGTATTCGATCGCTTCGACGTAGTCGTCAACCGTGGCTTCCACGCCGCGTTTGAGGAAAGGAGGAAACATCGTAACGCCGACGAACCCGCCGCGATCGGCGATAAACTTCAGTTGCTCATCGCTCTTGTTGCGCGGATGGGACTTAAGCCCGGCGGGCAGACAGTGCGAGTAAGTCACGGGCTTCTTGGAAGCAAGGATCACGTCCGTGCTCGTCTGAGGACCGACATGCGAGAGGTCGCACAGGATGCCAAGTCGGTTCATCTCGGCAACCACCTCGTGTCCAAAGTCGGACAGCCCACCGTCCTTGCGTTCATAACAGCCGGTCCCCACGAGGTTCTGGGTGTTGTAGGCCATCTGAATGATGCCAACACCGAGCTCCTTGAAGAGGCTGAGATAGCCGATCTGATCCTCTATACCGGTGATATTCTGCCACCCCAGTATGATCCCGGTTCTGCCTTCCTTTTTCGCAGCCATGATGTCCTGGGTTGTATAGACCTGCTTGATCAGATCGCCATGTTCGCGGAACCAGTGTTTCCAGTGCATCACGTTCCGCATCGTCTCGGTGAACCCCTCCCAAATGCAGCACGTGCAATTGGCGGCCGTAAGCCCTCCCTTTCGCATGTCCTCGAATATATCCCGGCCAAAATTGGAGATGATCAGACCGTCAATGACGATCGAGCGCTCGTGCAGTTGCGACGACATGTTCTTGTTCTCCTGACGCAAATCGATGTTCGAACGCCGGGCAGCGATGGGGACGCCGCCGGTACCAAGTGAATGCTCCGTTAGGGCTCGCTCTCCAGGTTCGCATTCGTGCCTGGGTCGGCATTGAAGAGAAAGCACCACTCCGGAGCAATCGTGAGCCTGACCGCCTGCCCTGGCTGTACCGCTTCCGGCACGTCCCGATTGGCCTGCTGAACCAGAAGACGTTGCTCGCCGGGGACCTTAATCTGATACTCGGTGAAAGGTCCGAGATAGCTGATGAGCTCGACCACCCCGTCGATCTCGTTCGCGTCGCCGTGCACCGTTGCCGCGGATGCCGGGCCGACGGCAATCTTGATTTTCTCGGGTCTCACCCCAAGCAGCGTCGCCCGCGCGACTTTGGGCGCAACCCTGAGGGAAATTCCCGCATCGGTCGTGAACCTATCGCCAGCCAGCGTTCCCTTGAAGAAGTTTGTCTTACCGATGAAGTCGGCGACGAAAGGCGTAGCCGGTCGTTCGTAGAGATCGGCGGGGCTCCCGATCTGCTCGATGGCACCCCCGTTCATCACCACGAGCCGATCTGCCAGGCTGAGCGCTTCCTCCTGATCGTGTGTGACGAACACGGTCGTCAGCCCAAGCGATTGTTGCAATCGTCTGATCTGCAACCGAACATCGTGTCGTAGCTTCGCATCAAGGGCCGACAGCGGCTCGTCCAGCAACAGCACATGCGGATTGATGACCAGCGCGCGAGCCAACGCGACCCGCTGTTGCTGCCCTCCCGACAATTGTCGCGGCATGCGTTCTGCGAAACGGCCGAGCTGCACCAGGTCCAGAACCTTGGCGACGCGCTGTCCGATATCGCCTTTGGGAACCCGGCGCATCTCCAGTCCGTAGGCGATGTTCTGATGGACGTTCATATGGGGAAACAGGGCAAAGCCCTGAAAGACCATTCCCGTGTTGCGCTTGTTGGGCGGAAGATCGGTCACGTCCTGATCGCCGAAGAAGATCCGGCCCGCACTCGCCTCGATAAAGCCCGCGATCATCCGAAGCGTCGTGGTCTTTCCACATCCGCTGGGCCCAAGAAGCGCCAGGAATTCTCCGTTCGCAATATCGAGCGACATTTCCCTCACAGCGACGAAGGAGTCGTATTGCTTCACCACGTTCTTGAGGGTGACCTGGGACACCGTTAGCCCTTCTATTCTTCAGAATGTTCGGCCGAGACGCACGTATCGGTCGGAAATGATGAGCGCGATCGCGATGATGAGAACCTGGATGGTCGCGACCGCCATGATTGTCGGGTCGGTTCGGTATTCCAGATAGTTGAGCATCGCTATCGGCAACGTGATGCGGCCTGGGCCGACCAGCAGGAGCGACTTCTCAAGATCGCCGAACGAAGCGATGAATCCGAACAGAACGCCAGCCGTGATACCCGGTATCAGCGGAAGCGTGATGCGGAAGAAAGTCGTAAGCCGCGTCGCGCCGAGACTAAGCGATGCTTCCTCGATCGCCGGATCGAGCCCCGCCAGGGATGCAACGAGCAGCCGCAACACCCACGGTATCGCGATCAAGGCATGGGCCAAAGTCAGGCCGTAAACCGTGGAGGCGAACTGAACGTCGCTCCAGATCTGGAGCTCAATGTAGAACAGGTAGATCGCGCTGCCGGCAACGATGGCCGGGATCATCAGCGGCGACATCAGCACAGTGTTGATGAACTCCCGTCCCCGGAACTTGTATCTGCCGATTGCGAGCGCTGCGGGAACGCCCAGGCATAGCGCGAGCACCGACGCACTGATCGCCACCTGAAAGCTCAGGAAGAAGCCGCTCCTGAAGGCTTCGAGGCTCCAAGCCTGAACGAACCAGGTTCCCGTGTATCCCTCGGGAGGAAACGAAAGGATCTTGTTGCTGAAGAACGCAACCCATATCGTTGTCGCGAGCGGGACGAGCACGAAGAGTATGATGGCCCATACGAAAATCAGATAGGTCCACCTGAGCGGGCTCGCTTTGCTTATACTCGTCATCGGAGGGCGCCCACCCGTGCCGTCCGATTGAACATTACGGCGGACACGACGGTGAGCACCATCGTCAGCGAGATTAGTATGAACGCCAGCGTCGAGGCGAACGGCCAGTTCATAGCCGCCGATATCTGCTTATAGATGGTCGGCGCCATCATGTAGAACTTGGGCCCACCGATGAGGATTGGCGTCGCATAGGCATTCATGGACAAGATAAAGCACAGTACGCAGCCAGCGAAGATACCCGGCATCAGGAGAGGAAGGATGATCCGGCGAAACGTTGTCAGCGCGGAAGCCCCCAGATTGAGCGACGCCTCCTCCAGCGATACGTCGATATTGTGCATGACGCTGTTGAGCGTCACGATCATGAATGGCAATAGGACCGACGTCAGACCCGTGATTACCGCGCCGGACGTGTAGAGTAGCTGCAGCGTTTCCCCTCCCGGGTCGAGTTGTTGCAGCAGGAAATTCAATAGGCCCTTGTTATCGAGGATGATGATCCATCCGGCGGTCCTCGCCACGTTCCCCATGAACAGCGGCAAGACGATTGCGATAATCAAATACCGCTTCAGTATAGTCGAATTCGTCCTGGCCATGAAGTACGCAACAGCCAATCCACCGATCAGACACAGCAAAGTCGTGACTGCCGAGACCCAGAGGGTCGTCCACAACACTTGACGGTAGAATTCGTCCTTGAAGAACCTGACGTAGTTATCCAGCGTGAACGCCTGGATGTACATCTGCGCCGCGTCGTACTGGTAGAAGCTCAGCCGCAGCATCATGAGAAGCGGAAGCATCAGCAGTAGCGAGACAAATACGAAGGCCGGTCCCGATAAGGCATAAGGGGCAGCCCACCGGGTGCGTCTTGCGACGGCAGGCATGCCGCTCGACTCTCGTGCAACTACTAGCGTGGTCATCTAGACGCGTTCAGCTCTTGAATTCTTTGTTCCACCAGTCGAGCAGATCATTGCGGTTCTTCAGCCAGAATGCATGGGGCCGGTTATGGATCGCTTTCTTCTCTTGCTCAGTAAATTCGATCTGCTTGGCGGCAGCTTCAGGCAACACCGACTTGGTGTTTGATGGCGAATAGAATGACTTCTGGACCAGAGCCGTGAGCCCGTCCGGGTCAAGCAACGCATTGCAGTAGAATTTGGCCGCCTGAGGATTCGGCCCCTTCTTCGGCATCACCAGGCCGAAGATGATGCCGATGCCGCCCTCAGCCGGATACGCGGAAACCACATCGACACCCTCCGAGGCGAATTGCAGGATTCGGGCCTTATACTCGGGAGCGACGAGGATCTCTTCGTTCTTGAGCGCCTGCTCGATCTGCAAATGGTTCGGATAGATGCGCGGGCTGGCCGCTTTCTTCCATTCCATCATGCTGGCTTTCACGGCCTCGATATTGATGTTGTCGAGGGACTTTCCGAGCTTGAGTGCCGTGGACTCGATGTGGTGAAACCAGTGGGCGTCGCTCAAACCGACGATACCCTTGTATTTGGGGTCCCAGAGATCGGCAAAGCTCTTGGGAGCCTCCTTCAATTTCTTGGGATTGTAGCCGATGATCCAGGCGCTGTATTGCCAAGGAACGAATGTAGGCGTTCGCAGGATGGGCAGGGTATCCTTCAGTCGTGGGACGGCCTGCTCATCGATCGCGTCAAGCGCTTCCAGCGAGGCCAATTCAAACGCAGTCGCATCGTCCATATGCGCGACATCCATCGGCGCACGCGGCAGTCTGCGGCTTGCAATGATCTTTGTTCTGCGCTGATCGAACCCGTCGAGGTCGCGGACAACAGTGTAACCGGCTTTCTCGACAAGGGGTGCTTCGAAGAACTGGACCGTGCGATCGTTCCAGTCCCCACCCCAATTGGCGACGATGATTTGGCCGCCTTCGGCACGGACACCGCGCGCGCCTAACGTGAGCGCCACCGCGCTCGTTGCACCCGCAAGAAACCCGCGCCGGTTGATCAGATAGCCCATGCGTCCCTCCGTTGTGCCACTCGCTCCTTTGGCGCCATTGCCAAAGCAGCAAGTGCCCTCCCGTGTCCCCTCTTGCTTTCGCGTTCCGAAACTCACAAAAATGTATACGTGCACTGCCAGCCGGGGCTTGTATGAATGCGACATGAAAATTGTAGCTGTTGGAAGACGCTACGGGCGTCGCGTCGCACGACCCGAGCAATGTGCAGCAAGTATGCAGATGGCCGCCCATCGGCTAAGCAAACGGCACACGATCGCATCGCCATCGACCTGGCGTAGTTCTACACTTCAGAAGTGATGCCCAGTTGAGCTACGTTTGCGATTGCCTCAACAACACGGCAAGTCACGGCGCGGCGCCGCCTGATGTGGGGACCGGAGCACTCGGATCGCCGTTCTCTGTATTAGGGTCTGTTGGGATTCATCGGGAGTTTATCACGGCAGCGGTCAGATGGATCATGGCTGCGAAGCTTTGATCTGT
>NZ_JBEGDB010000136.1:0-21112 GCF_043638955.1 Bradyrhizobium sp. 31Argb
CGCGCGAAACTACTTCGCCGTCGTCGCCATTGCCGCCACTCTGCTCTGGATAAGGTAACTGTCCACACGGCCTAGCGGCCGACCTCCACACTGGCGGTCGTGCCGGCGACGAGGCGCACTCCATCAGGCACCTGGTCGATGTGAATATGCACGGGTATGCGCTGCGCCAGCCGCACCCAGGTGAAGATCGGGTTGACCGAAGCGAGCCCGCCCTGCCCCGGCTGCGCATTGACGACAGTGATGCCGCGCGCGACCCCGCCGACATGACCACGGATAAGTTGGCTGTAGCCCATCAAGCGGATTGTCGTCGGATCATTGTCGCGAATCCTTCCAAGGCTCGTCTCCTCAAAATAGCCGTCGACCCAGAAGGAATCGGAGTCGACCAGCGAGACCAGGTTTTGGCCGATATTGGCGTAGTCGCCGCGCTGGGCCAGCAGATTCGTCACATAGCCATTGACGGGTGAGCGAACGGTGACACGGCTGAGATTGAGCTCCGCCTTGGCGACCGCGGTCTGATCCGCGGCAACGGCGGCTTGCAGTTGATGCAGCGAGCTTGCCGATTGCTGGAAGACGTCCTTCGAGACCCAGCCTTCTCCGCGCAGCGTCGCCTGCCGTCCTTCGTTGGCACGCGCGTAGTCGAGCGCGGCCTGGTCGCGCGCGACCTGGGCGCGGGCAGCGTCCAACGCGATCTGGTAATCGGCCGGTTCGATCTCGAACAGCACGTCGCCCTTGTGCACCATCTGGTTGTCGGCGACCGGCAGCTTGACGATCCGCCCGGCAATCTCCGGCGCGACGGTCACCACATAAGCCCGCACCATGCCGTCGCGGGTCCACGGCCGCCCCATATAGACATCCCACGCGAACCAGCCGAACAACGCTGCCACCGCGACAGCGCCCAGCGTGAGCAGTACCGGGATCACGGAACTGAGCGACATTTTGCGGCTCGCCCCGCTTGCCGAAGGGCGCGGCAGAGCTTTCCGATCGCCCGGGTCGCCAGCCAATCGCGTCTGAACTTCAGACATCGCTATATCTCAGCTACCACCAGAACCACGCATGAAAGCAGAATAATATAAATCGCGAGCACGAACAGCGCCGGATGCCAGACATGGCGCAGCAGGCCAAGACGCGCCACCATCCGCCGCAGCACGACCAGGATAAGCCAGGCCGCCACCATCAGCAACGAAATGGGGGCGACATAGACGCCAAACAGATTGATCTCGGAAAAGCTCATGGCGGCGATGTTTCGAAATAGGTCTTGTGCTGTGCGAGCGTTTCCGACAGCACGAGGATGCTGCCGCGCGCCCGCTCCCTGACGGGCAATCCCGGCGTCGTGCGCGCGACCGCGGCAAGCTCCCCGTCGAAGTCGGCGAGGCGCTCGATCGCAGTCGCGATGTCGGCTTGCGCGACCGCATCCAGTGCAACGGAGAATTCCTGATCGAGATCGAAGCGGCCGGCGACGGGGCGAAGCCGGATGATGGCATTGCCCACCACCAGGGCCGACAGAAGATCGGAGCGTGCCGCCGGCTCGGTTTGCTCGGGAAGCGCCTGCAGGTAGTTGTAGATCCGTCCTTCCCACGCTTGCGATGTCAGTTGGAGTCGGTTGGTGGCAAGCCGCCGCAACTCCCGCAGCGTCCGCCCCAGCAGGCGGCGGACACGGAGCTCCGCCGATACCGGCGGCACCATACGGAATGCAAGCGCAGCCGACGCAAGTCCCACGAAGATCGCCAGCGCGACATTATAGAAGGCGAGCGTGTTGTAGGTCATCTGGTTCGCCGGCCCGAGCAGCGGAATGAAAGTCGCGACCAGCGCGATGAAGACCGGCGGCAGCCAGGGTTGGGTCATCAACGCACCGGCCGGAATGAGGACAAGCCCGATCACAAGACAGAGGCCGGCGAAGGATGTCATCTGCGGCAAAAGCGCGAAGTTGGCGATGGCCGCGAGCACGGCGGTGATGGCGGCGCCGACCATGAACAGCATGGTGATGGCATAGGCCTGATCGGGCCGGGCCGAAAACAGGGTGAGCGCGATCGCCGCGAAGGCGATGGCAAACGCGCCGTTCGGCCACGCCGTCACGATCCAGAGCATTTCGACCGCGGCAATCGCGATGAACGCCCGCGCCGCGTTGAGAACCGAAGGCGCATAGTCCGGAACTGGAAGCCTTGCACGCCGCTGCGCCCGAACGGGCTGTGTGGGATCAGTCAGCACCAGCAAGCCGCCGAGCGCTTTTCGAAGCGCAAGCAGCGACCGCGCCGCCTCATCGGCGATCAGCTTGACCGACGGCGTCACACATCGGATGGCGAGCAATCCACGCACTGCGGCGGCACATGACATGCGCAAAGGCGCCGGATTGACCTGTGCGGTCGTCGCAGCGCCGGAGGACAGAACCGTCAGGTCGGGCGGAAAGCTGCGCGCGATCTGGCCGATCTCATGCCGCCCCTGTTCGCATGGCAGCAGATCAAGATGGACGGCCACCCGTCGCCATGCGGACATCGCGCGGAGAAGAGCGGTCGATGCCGACTCTAATTCCCGCATGTGATAGCGAACCTCGTAGGACTCGCCGCCTGCCTCATCCATGACGGGATCGAGAGCGCCGATCCGTTGCGCCAGACCGGAGCCGATCCGGCGGGATTCTTCCGGCCCCTCTCGCCTTCCCGACAACGTCGCGACGAGCTGAGCCAGGATTTCCGTCGCTAGTGCGGCCATCTCCTTTGCCAGCCGGCTTGGCGCATCGCCGAAATCCGTCATCGTCATCACCAGGCCCGCGCACACGATGCCGACGCAGATCTCGCTGGCGCGGCTCACTGCAAGCGTGAAGACCTCGCCATTCGCGCCGCCGGTGGCGCCGAGCAAGTCGATTGCGACGATCGCCGCCGTGAAGCCGGCGAGCGCTGCCGAATAGGACGCGAAATTGCGCAGCAGCGTCGCCATGAAGGCGCAGCCTGCGCCCCAAAGCGCCAATCCAAGCAGGAATCCGACGCGCTGTTGCGGAAAGAGCGCCGCCAGCACCACAATCGCCACAGCGCCGATCACCGTCCCGATCAGGCGAAACCAGCCCTTGCGCAGCGCAGCTCCGAGGTGCGGCTGGCTGACGATGGCCGCCGACGCGCCCGCCCAGGATGGATTCTCGAGCTGAAGCCAGAAGCTGAGATAGAGGGCGAGACAAACGCCGGCCCAAAGGCGCAAGCCAAACAGCAGCGCCGACGCCGGGACCTGCAGCCGGTCGGCGAGCCGTCTTGCGTCAGGCAGCCGCCTCGCAGTCCAATCAATCAGGAGCGATGCCGCCCTGGTCATCTGCCTCACCTACGCACATCGGGCAGGCTGCCCGCTGGTTTCGATCGAGGTCATGCCGCATCAGTAATGATCGGTCATGGGACCGACCTTGCCACGGAACACGCGGTAGCCGATCACGATGTAGAGCAGCATGAGTGGGAACACGAACAGGCCCTCGCCCCAGAACATGAAGGCGAGGCTGGAATGCGGCGCGGCCGCCTCCTCGATCGTGATGACGGAGGGGATCATGTAGGGCCAGAACGACAGCGCCAGTGTCCCAAAGGCGGTAACGAAGATCGTCACCACCATGTGGAACGGCCAGTAATCGTCATGGCGCAGGATGCTGGTGGCAAGCACCAGCGCCGCGCCGGCGCCGATCGCCGGAAACACGAACAGATACGGCCTTTCGGTCCACCGCTGCAGGATCGGAAGATTCTCGATGAGCGCATGGGCAAAGACGACGACCAGGAACACCAGCACCGCGATCGCAAGGATCGGGATCTGGCGGCGCGCGGTGGCGCGAACGGACCCCTCGCTCTTCCTCACCAGCCAGCAGGCTCCGAGCAGCGCGTATCCAAGGCAAAGGCCGATACCGCACAGCACCGAAAATCCGCTCAGCCACCCAAGCGCGCCGCCGGAATATTCGCCATTGGTGAATTGCAGTCCTTCGACCAGCCCTCCGACCATCACGCCTTGCATGAAGCTTGCGGCAAATGAGCCGCCGGAAAAGGACAGGTCCCACACCCAGCGCGAGGCCAGCGTCTTGTTGCGGAACTCGAATGCTACGCCGCGCAGGATCAACCCCAGCAGCATGACGATGACGGGGATATAGAAGGCGGAGAGCAGTATCGAATAGGCCGCGGGAAAGGCGCCCCACAGAATCACGCCCGCGACGACGAGCCAGGTCTCGTTGCCATCCCAGACCGGCGCGACGGTATGCAGCATTTCGTTTCGATCCTTCTCGTTCTTCGCCAGGCCGAACAGCATGCCGACGCCGAGATCGAATCCATCGAGCAAGAGATAGATCAGGATACTGATAGCGAGCAGCGCAACCCAGAACATCACCATGTCTATTCTCCCGCACTGATATAGCTGCGCGCGGCGACCGAGGGCTGGTCCGCCATCGACATTGGCCGGTTCGGCGCAGCTTCGCGCGGCTCCGTGGTCGGAATTCCGGCCGGGCCGGCACGCAGCAGCCGATAGATGTAGTAGGTGCCGAACGAAAAGATGAACGCATAGACCAGGACGAACAGGATCAGCGTGGTCAAGGCGGCGGACGCGGTGAGGAACGGCGTCATCGCATCAGCCGTGCGCAGCACGCCATAGACGGTCCAGGGCTGACGGCCGACTTCCGCGGTGTACCAGCCGGTGAGGATCGCAATCCATGGCAGCGGAAAGCTGAGGAAGATGCCCCAGAGCAGCAGGCGGCTGCGCTCGAGGCGATGCTTGAGCTCGAGATAGGTCCCGAGCCAGGCCAGTCCCAGCATCAGGAGACCGCAGCCGACCATGATGCGGAAGGTGAAGAACGGGATGATCACCGGCGGCCGGTCCTGCGGTGGAAATGTCGTCAGCCCGACTTCCTTCGACGTCAGGCTCATGCTGCCGATGATGCTGCCGAGCACGGGAATGCTGATCGC
Source organism: Bradyrhizobium sp. 31Argb (assembly GCF_043638955.1). Taxonomy (NCBI): domain Bacteria; kingdom Pseudomonadati; phylum Pseudomonadota; class Alphaproteobacteria; order Hyphomicrobiales; family Nitrobacteraceae; genus Bradyrhizobium; species Bradyrhizobium sp. 31Argb. Next base: position 4,908 of record NZ_JBEGDB010000136.1, read on the forward strand.
GTATTTGTTGGACTCCGTACTCGGATCGGGGATCGCGATCAGCACCTCGGAGGCTGGCTGCTCGTCATGCCAGCGGGCCTCGATCGCGGCGAATTTCGCCGGCTGATAATCGTGGACGTAATCGCCGACGAGATGTCCGATGAAGAGCTGGATCGGAAGCAGCACCGCCGCAAGCGAAAGGCCCATGCGCAGCATGACCCGCGCCTCGGCGTAATAGGTCCGCCGCAGCAGGTACCACGCGCCCGTCGCCGCCACACAGAACGCGCCGGTCAGGAAGGATGCCAACAGCATGTGCGGAAAGCGCACCCAGACCACGCGATTGAAGAGGATCGCGACCCAGTCGTCGGGGGCGAACTGTCCTTTCTCCATGACATAGCCGACCGGCGCCTGCATCCAACTATTGTTGACCATGATCCAGAACGCCGAAAGCGTCGTCCCCAACGCCACCATGGCGGTCGAGAACAGATAGAACCATGGCGGCACGCGATTGCGGCCGAAGATGAGGATACCGAAGAAGCTGGCCTCCAGCATGAAGGCAGTGAATGTCTCGTAAGAGAGCAGCGGCCCCTGGATCGGTCCCGACATCTTGGCCAGCACGCTCCAGTTGGTGCCGAACTGGAACCCCATGACCACGCCCGACACCACGCCCATGCCGAAGGCGACGCCGAAGATCTTGAGCCAGAACTCGAACAGCGTCCGGTACACCTGTTTGCCGGTACGCATGTGCATCGCTTCGAGAACGGTCAGCCAGGCGGCAAGGCCGATCGTGAACGAGGGAAAGATAATGTGAAACGAGATGGTGAACGCAAACTGCAATCGCGACAGAAGAAGTGCCGTGACGTCCATCGAAAGTCTCCTGTCCTCTCAAGCTCGCTGCGCTGCCGACGTCGGCGTGGCGGCTGGCGGTGGAATGTTGTCGACCTTCAGAACCTGGGCGGTCATCGCACGAATGCGCCGGCAGAAATCCGCATCATCGATCAGCGATATGCCGTAGGAGGGGATGATCTGCTTCAGCTTGGGCAGCCAGGCATTCGCCGTGAGCTCGTCGGCAAAGCACTTCTCCAGCACGCTGATGGCGATGAAGGCTGCGGTCGAGGCGCCCGGCGAAGCGCCGAGCAGCGCGACCAGCGAATGATCCGCAGCACCGACCAGTTCGGTGCCGAATTCGAGCAGTCCGCCGCGCTTGACGTCAGGCTTGATGATCTGGACGCGCTGGCCGGCGACCTGCAATCGCCAGTCCTTCGGATCGGCATTCGGAAAATACTGGTCGAGCGTCGCCAGGCGATGGCTTTCGGATTGCAGCACCTGCCCGATCAGATATTCGGTCAGATCGAAATTGTCGCGCGCCACCGCAAGCAGCGGTTCGACGTTGGCGGGCCGGATCGACTCGAACAAATCGAGCCGCGATCCGTGCTTGAGGAACTTGCTCGAGAAGCCGGCATAGGGACCGAACAGGAGCGAGTGCTGCCCGCCGATGACGCGGGTGTCGAGATGCGGCACCGACATTGGCGGCGAGCCGACCGCGGCCTTGCCATAGACCTTGGCGTGGTGACGCTTGTTGACCGCGGGATCGTCGCAGCGCAGCCAGATTCCCGAGACGGGGAAGCCGCCATAGCCGTGGCCTTCCGGAATACCGGATTTCTGCAAGAGCGGCAGCGCGCCGCCGCCGGCGCCGATGAACACGAACTTCGCCTTGACCGACCGCTTCTCGCCGGTGTCGGTATCGCGAACCTCGATCTGCCAACGACCGTCCTGATCGTGGACGAGATCGGTGACGACGCTCTTGTAGTGGACAGCGCAGCCGGGCTGGCTGACGAGATGATGAACCAGATGATGGGTCAGCGACCCGTAGTCGACATCGGTGCCGGTGATGATCCGTGTTGCAGCGACCGGATCGTCGCCACTGCGGCCTTCCATCACCAGCGGCACCCAGTCAGCGATTTGCTTCGGATCCTCGGTATACTCCATGCCCTCATAGCAATGATGGGCCGACATCGCCTTGAAGCGCTTGTTGAGGAAGCCGACATTGTCGGCGCCCGACACGAAGCTCATATGCGGAACCGGGTGAATGAAGGAGCGCGGATCCGAAATCGCGCCCTTGCCGACCAGGTAGGACCAGAACTGCCGCGACAGGTCGAATTCGACGTTGACCTGCAGCGCCTTGGAAATGTCGATGCTGCCGTCCGCACGCTCCGGCGTGTAGTTCATCTCGCAATTGGCGGCGTGCCCGGTGCCGGCATTGTTCCAGGCATCCGAGCTTTCCAGCCCGCAATCCTCCAGGACCTCGAACATCGAGATGGTGAGCTGTGGCTCCAGTTCCTTGAGGAAGACGCCTACCGTAGCGCTCATGATGCCTGCGCCGATGAGGACGACGTCCGGTTCACCAGTGGGGGTGCTCTGCATGGATGTCTCCTTGCTGGTTGGATGTCGCTGTCCTGAACGGCTCACGCCGAGGCCGGCTGGTGCTCCTTGGTGCGGAACGGCACATGCGCGCCAGGGTGCAGCACCACATAGGCGCGGCGCCAGGATGAATCGTCGGTCAGCTTCCAGCTATGCCCGGAGCCGACGGTGTCTTCCGCCAGCAGGATGTCGCCGGGATGCAACAGGAAATGCTCGCCGTCGCGGGTCTGGAAATCGAGCGTTCCGGAGAGCGTGATCACCAGTTGGCGGATCGGCGCGGTGTGCCAGGCGAACGCGCCGCCCGATGCCGTCTCCTGGAAGGAGATGGTGACGACGTCGACCTTGCTGCTGAGCCAGTCGCCGCGCTGGCCGGGTTCAAGATCGATGAGCCCTTCCTCGAAATGCGAATTGCTGTCCTCACCGGTCCATAACCTGACGCATCTGATCATGCTGTGCTCCTTCAGCGTGTCGGTGTGCCGGCTTTGACCGGCGCATTGCCCTGGGCCACATAGGGCTTGACCATCTTGGCGGGATCGACGATGCGGTCGAACTCCGACTCGCTGACGAAGCCGAGCTTCAGCGCCGCCGCTTTCAGCGTGAGATCGTTGTCCATCGCATAGTGCGCGATCGCCGAGGCCTTGTCGTAGCCGATCACGGGCGCGAGCGCGGTGACCAGCATCAGCGAGCGCTCGACATATTCCTTGATCTTCTTCTGGTTCGGCTTGGTGCCCTCGACCAGGAACCTGCGGAAATTCGTGCAGCCGTCGGTCAGGATCGTGATCGACTGGGCGATGTTGTGGATCATCAGCGGCTTGTAGACGTTCATCTCCAGATAGCCGCTGGCTCCGCCGAACCCGACCGCGACGTCGTTCGCCATCACCTGCACCGCGATCATCGTCAGCGCCTCGGCCTGGGTCGGGTTCACCTTGCCCGGCATGATCGAGGAGCCCGGCTCGTTCTCCGGGATCATCAGTTCGGCAAAGCCGGCGCGCGGGCCGCAGGACATCAGGCGGATGTCGTTGCCGATCTTGTAGAGCGACACCGCAAGCGTGCGCAGCGTGCCGGAAAGCTGCACCAGCGCATCATGCGCGCCCTGCACGGTGAACTTGTTCGGCGCGCTGACAAAGGCCAGTTCAGTCAGGCGCGCGATCTCGGCGGCGACAGCCTCGGCAAAGCCCGGCGCCGCATTGATGCCGGTGCCTACGGCGGTGCCGCCAAGCGCGAGCCGGAACACGCCCTTGAGCGCGTCCTCGATCCGCGCAAGGTCATCGGCGAGCATGCCGGCATAGCCCGACCATTCCTGGCCGAGCGTCAGCGGCGTCGCATCCTGCATGTGGGTGCGGCCGATCTTGACAACGTCGTCCCACTGCCTGGCCTTGGCATCGATCGCATCGTGCAGGGCCTTCACCGCGGGAACAAGGCGCTGCGTCACGTTGACGGCGGCCGCGATGTACATGGCGGAAGGAAAACTGTCGTTCGACGATTGCGACATGTTGACGTGATCGTTCGGATGAACCGGATGCTTGCTGCCGAGCGGCGTTCCCGCGAGCTGGCAGCATCGGTTCGAGATCACCTCGTTGACGTTCATGTTGAATTGCGTGCCACTGCCTGTCATCCAGACATGCAGCGGAAACATGTCGTGATGCTGGCCCTGCAGGATCTCGTCACAGACATGGACGATCAGCTTGTGGACCTTGGTATCGAGCCGCTTGCCGGCATGGTTGGCGTTCGCGGCCGCTTTCTTCAGGATCGCGTAGGACTGGATCATCTCGCGGGGCATCAGATCCTTACCGATGCTGAAATGCTCGAGCGAACGCTGGGTCTGGGCGCCCCAGAGCTTGTCGGCGGGGACATCGACTTCACCAAGACTGTCGGTTTCCTTGCGGAGGTCATTCATCGCAGCCTCTCTTTGCGCGCGGTTCGGAAAACAAGCATTGACGCCTCACAATAAGGCTACGTTCGGTGCCGCGTTCAGGCTTCCTGAAACGAACGTCTTTTACGGAATTGCATGGCAGGACTGCGCCGGCGCAATCTTCATCAACTCTCTGTCGTCACGAGCAAGAACGAGCGAGCGCCGCCGCAGAAGGACGCGCGCGCAAACCACGCGAACGCATCGGCGCGTGCGGCCGCGATTCCGTTATCTCATTACTTACTTGGACCGATGCCGCGGCGGCATTCACGCCGTCGCAAAGCCATCGCCCGTCTCAACCGGACGCCGGTGCACTCCCTGTGCGAAGACGATACGATCTGGATGCGTGAACACTTCGTAGCCGTCATCGCGCGCAACCGCGATCAAGGTGATCCCGGCTTCGTCAGCGGTCTTGATCGCGAGCGTCGTCGGCGCGGAAACGGCGACGATGACGGGCGCGCCAATCATGGCCGTCTTCTGCACCATCTCGACCGAGATGCGGCTCGTGAGCAGAATGGCGCCGTTCGAGACCGACCTGTTGTGACGGATCAGCGCGCCGGCAAGCTTGTCGAGTGCATTGTGGCGGCCGACATCCTCACGCACCGGGCCGACGCCGCCATCGGCCTGCCAGAAAGCGGCCGCATGCACAGCGCGGGTTCTCTTGTTGAGGTCCTGTAGCGACGGAAGCGCGCGCATGGCCTCCAAGAGATCGCGTGCATCGAACGTCGCGCCCTTCTTCACCCTGGGAACCGCGCGCCTCGCCTGCACAAGGCTTTCGATGCCACAAAGCCCGCAGCCGACGGGGCCCACGGAGGCGCGCCGCCGCGCGAACAAGGCCGCCGTCCGATTTTCTGCAAGCCAGATCCGCACCTCGATGCCGAGATCAGTCTCGATCAGATCAAGGCTCCTGATCTCGTCGGCACGGGCAACGATGCCCTCGGTCACGGCGAAGCCAATGCCGAAATCCTTTAGATCGGCGGGCGTCGCCATCATCACGGCATAGGTCGATCCGTCGAAGGTCAGCGCAATGGCGGTCTCCTCCGCCACCGCCCGCGACGATGAACTCGCGCGGCCACCCCGCCAGTTGAGGCCGGCCCGTTCGATGAAAGCACCATTGGCGGCCATGATCACCTCAGCTCGGGTTTGGCGTTGGATTCGCCTCGGGTTGCGCGGCTCAGGTCAGGAGTTCCTGTTCCGCGTTGCTTCGTAGAGGAACCAAGTCCGGCGCTCGGTCTCGTCGATCCAGTTTTCGAGCAGGCTCGCGGTGGCGACGTCGCCATACTCGTCACAGACATTGTGAACCTGGCGCATCTCGCGCGTGAGCTGCTGGTTGTCGCTGCCCAGTTCAGCCAGCATGTCCTGCGGATCGACGTAGTCGGCATCGTTGTCGAGGATGCGCTGCTGGCGCGAGACCTGACCGATCGAGCGGATCGTGGTGCCGCCGATCTTGCGCGCGCGTTCCGCGATCGGGTCGGTCATCGCGAAGATCTGGTCGGATTGCTCGTCGAGCAGAAGGTGGTAGTCACGGAAGTGGCGGCCCGACATGTGCCAATGGAAGTTCTTGGTTTTGAGATAGAGTGCAAACACGTCGGCCAGCAGGGCGCTGAGCGCTGCCGAGATATCGCGCGTCGCGTCGGCTTTCAGATCGGTCGGGCTTTGCAATTCGGGGCGCGTGGACTTGAGCATTCGTGCCATCCTTGTTTCTTGGTCGACGGCACCAGCGTTTCCGGGCCGTCCTTGACGGTTGCGATACCGTGCATCGGGAAGCGTATCTTTCCAGAGCCTGCGGACTCTTTCGGATTCGCACGGATTTCGGGACAATCTTCCGCATTGGTTGCGAACGCGCGCGGAACGGGGCCGCGTCAGACTTTGCGAAAACTCGCGCGGAACTGGCTCGGCGTGATCCCAAGGCGCTTGACGAACACGACGCGCATATGTTCGGCGCTGCTGAAGCCGCTTTCATGCGCGACCACTTTCAGCGGAAGGTCGGAACCTTCGAGGCGGTTGCGCGCGGCATCGATGCGCGCGCTTTCGACGAATTCGGCCGGCGTCACATTGGTCTCGCGCTTGAACGCGCGGGCAAAACTGCGCACGCTCATTCCGGCGACCTGCGCCAGCACATCGACACCGTTCGCCTCGCGCAAATGCGCCATCACATGGGCGTGCACGCGCGCGATCGGCGAATCCTTCTCGGCCGGCGGCACGAGATAGGGACTGAACTGGGACTGCCCGCCCTGCCGCTGCGCCACGACGACGAGCCGCTTGGCGACCGCGAGAGCGACTTCCGGCCCATGATCATCCTGTACGATCGCGAGCGCGAGGTCGATTCCCGCAGTGACGCCCGCCGAGGTCAGCAGCGGCCCGTCACGCAGATAGATGCGGTCAAACTCGACCTTCGCCTTCGGGAACTGCCGGGCGAGACTGGGCGCATTCTGCCAATGTGTCGTCACCGTCTTGCCGTCGATCAGGCCGGCGTGGCCGAGCGCAAACGCACCGGTGCAGATCGAGCCATATTGTGGGGAGCGCGAGGCGATCTTGCCGAGCCAGTCGACAAGCCGCGGATCCGGCGGCGTGGTCGGAAGCTCCGGTCCGCCGGCGACCAGCGCGAGATCGAACGCCTGCTCCGCATCGGCAAATGTCATCTCCGGCGTGATCGACATCCCGTTTGACGCCCGGTACGGCTGCCGTTCGGCGCCGATCAGCGTGAGGCGGTAGCCGCGATCCGTTCCCACGAAACCATTCGTCTCGATAAAAACGTCGAGCGGACCTGCGACATCGAGCGCCTGCACTCCCGGAAAGATCGCCAGCGCGACCGCCTTCATCGACCAACAATCCAGTTCCCGCGCGTGGATGCGCACGACGACTATGCATGGAATCCTGCCAGCCGGCCATGCATTTCAGCCAGGTGCTTCCTGCACGAACGCCATCGGCAGAAAAGCGTGGTGTTTTGACGGTTTCGCAGGGATCGGCATCGTTGTTCGTGCCCACGCAAAGCATCAGTTAGTCGGCGAGCAATCCACCAAGACCATAAGGAGATCAGGTCATGACGAAGATCATTGCCGGTATCACCATTCCCGACAGCAAGCTTGCGCGAGAAGTCGACGAACTGGTTCGCGACACCGAATCGGAACTGCTCTACCACCATTCCAACCGCGTCTTCCTGTTCGGCGCGCTGGCCGGGCAGCGCGCCGGGCTGAAGGTCAACCATGAACTGCTTTATGTCGGCGCGATGTTCCACGACATGGGCTTGCAGGCGCCCTATGCCAGCACCAACGAGCGCTTCGAGGTCGACGGCGCCAATGCCGCCGCAAAATTCCTCCGCGCCCATCGCATCAATGAGCGCGATGTCGAGGACGTCTGGGACGCGATCGCGCTGCACACCACGCCTGATATCCCGAAGCACAAGCGGCCGGTGGTCGCGCTGGTGACGGCCGGCGTCGAGATGGATGTGCTGGGGCTGGAATTCGACTCCTTCACCGCCGCACAGCGCCATGAGGTCTGCGCCCACCATCCGCGCGGCCACGACTTCAAGAACGGCATCATCGATGCGTTTGCTGCCGGGACGATCAAGAAGCCGGAGACGACCTTCGGCAACGTCAAGGCGGACGTGCTGGCGCTGCGCGACCCGACCTACCACCGGATCAATTTCTGCGACGTCATCCTGAACTCGAAATGGTCGGAATGACGAAGGCCGAGCATCAACGATCAAGCATGGAGACCGATCATGACCATCACGAACGACGTCGGCTCGGTGGGCACTGAACCCAAGAAGAACTTCTTCCGGAAGCAGCGCCAACGGATCGAACAACGCCTCGACTATTGGCTCGACGTCGCGCTGGAAGACAGTTTTCCATGCAGCGACCCGATCTCCTCGATGCGGACCGATTGAAGCGAGAAGGAATAGACACTTTACCACCTATGCGGATTCGGCGTGAACCTCCGATCTGGCGGCTGGTTGCCTTAACCTGCGGTGCCCGGCATGCTAGGCCACCTCGATCCGTCCCTCCGAGAAGGCCTGAACACCGCAATGTCCGACCAGTTCTCCAACGCCCAGCAGATCCGCAAACCGGCCGTCACCTCCAAGGGCGGCATCGTCGCTTCGCAGTCGCGAAGAGCTGCCGAGGTCGGCGCGGCCGTGCTGGCGGCGGGTGGCGATTGCGTCGATGCCGTGGTCGCGACCACCTTTGCGCTCGGCGTGGTGGAGCCCTGGATGAGCGGGATCGGCGGTGGCGGCGCCATGGTGCTCTACCGCGCCCGCGAAAATCGCTATGAGGTGATCGACTACGGCATGCGGGCGCCGAACAGCCTTCGCATCGAGGATTATCCGCTGACCGGCGACGGCACCGCCTCCGACCTCTTCCCCTGGGCGCGGGTGAAGGACGACCGCAACCTGCATGGCCCCGGCTCGGTCGCGGTGCCCGGCGTGGTGGCGGGCATGGAGGAGGCGCATCGCCGCCACGCCAAATTGCCGTGGAAGGAATTGCTCAAGCCGAGCGTCGATCTCGCCGCGGAAGGCCTGTTGGTCGACTGGTGGACCACGCTGATGATCGCAAGCTCGGCCGCCGATCTCCGCCGCTATCCGGCCAGCGCCGCTGCCTATCTGCACGACGGCCTGCCGCCAAATGCGCAATGGGGCATCAAGTCGGTGGTGCGGCTGCCGCAGGACCGGCTGAAGGCGACCATGGCGCAGCTTGCCGCCGAAGGACCGCGCGATTTCTATGAGGGTGGCCTGGCGCGCAGCATCGCCACCGACATCCGAGAGAGCGGCGGGGCACTGTCGGTCGAGGATCTGGCTGCGTTCCGCGCCCATGTGCGCGAGCCGCTGCGCATCCCCTATCGCGGCGGCTACGTCTATGCGACGCCCGAACTGACCGCCGGGCCGACACTCGCGCATACGCTGCGCCTGCTGCAGCAGAGCGTGCAGCCCTCGCCCTCCCTGGAAGCCGCTGCGTACACCGCTTACGCGCAGGCGCTGCAGACTGCCTATCGCGAACGGTTGCAAGGGATGGGCGATGCCGACGCTCGCCGCTCGCTCGGTGCGGAAGCGGTCGCGCCTGCCTGCACCACGCATTTCTCCGTCGTGGACCGCGACGGCAACATGGCGGCGGTGACGCAAACGCTGCTGTCGACCTTCGGCTCGAAATTCGTGACGCCGCAAACCGGCATCACCATGAACAACGGCATCATGTGGTTCGATCCGACGCCGGGCACGCCGAACTCGCTGGCGCCCGGCAAGCGCTGCCTGACCAACTACACGCCGGTCGTGGCGCAGGCCGCCGATGGCCGGCGCCTCGCCGTCGGCGCCTCCGGCGGCCGGCGCATCCTGCCGGCGGTGACGCAGCTTCTCTCCTTCGTGATGGATTACGGCATGGACCTCGATGCGGCGATCCACCAGCCCAGGATCGACGCCAGCGAAGGCGCGATCGTGATCGGCGACGCGCGGCTGCTGCCAGGGGCCCGCGAGGCTCTGCGCGCACGGTTCGACTATGAGGAAGCGCGCATGCAGACGATGCCGCTGAAATTCGCCTGCCCCAGCGTGGTGCTGCGCGACGGCGCCACCAACAGCGGCGCCACCGAGCCGTTCCACGCCTGGAGCGAAGCGATGGCGGAAGGCTAGAGCAGGTCGATTCAGCCCGATATCGCCGCCGACAGCACCGCTTCAAGTTCCTGCCTGACATCGTCGAGTGGCTGCGCGTTGCGCGCCGCGCGGCACATCGCGAGCGTTCCCTCGACGGAAGCGACGACCAGCGCGGCAAGCCGCCGCGCGCGGGCCGGCGGCACGCCGTCGCGGCGTAACGCGGCGATCATGATCCGCTGCCACTCCGCGAACACGCCGTCGGCGAGATCGAGCAAGTGACGTTGCGCGGCTTCGTCCGGCGCTCCCGCATTATCCATCACATCAGAGACATATTGCTCGACCGCCACGGCCAGCACCGGACAGCCGGCCTGAAATTTGCTCCGCTCAAGCGTTTGCCGCCACAGTGCGCTGAAGGCGCGCAGGCCATCGATCGCGCCGCGCTCGCGCGTCAGATGGTCCAGCGGCTTGCTCACCTGTGCGCCGGCAAAGACGATCGCGTCTTCGATCAACTGCTGCTTGCCGCGCGGAAAATGATGGCTGATCGAGCCGCGCGGCGTGCCGGTATGGCGCACCACCTCGCGCATGCTGGTGGCGTTGACGCCACGCCGGCTCAAGAGGTCGGCCGCCCCCGCCACCATCTTTGCTCTCGTACCTGACGTCATCGGCGTCCCTCGGATTCGTCAAACCAGACTAGACTATGACACTTGACATAGCCAGCCCGATATGCGGCTATGTCAGGTGTCATAGCAACCAACCGGACGAGAGTGGCGCGATGACGAATCCTGACAACGAAAGGGAGGGAATATGACCACGCCAGGCAGCATTCGGACTGAAGCACACGACCACATCTTCAAGATCGTCATCGACAACCCGGCCAAGAAGAACGCCTTCTCGCCGGCGATGATGGAGCAGCTCTCCGACGCGCTGACCGAGCTGCACAACAACGACGCCTATTGGGTCGGCGTCATCTGCGCCGAAGGCAAGGATTTCACCGCCGGTCTCGACATGCCGAAATTCTTCGGCCCCACCGCCGAGAAGCGCAATCTCAAGGAAGGCAATGTCGACGCGTTCGGTCTTTCCAAGCGCTGCAGGAAGCCGATCGTCACAGCCGTGCAGGGCATCGTGTTCACGATCGGCATCGAGCTGATGCTGGCGGGCGACATCGTCGTTGCCGCCGATGACAGCCGGTTCTGCCAGATGGAAGCAAAGCGCGGGATCGCTCCGCTGGGTGGCGCGCATTTCCGCTTCCTGTCGCGCACCGGGTGGGGCAATGCGATGTATCACCTGTTCCTGTGCGACGAATTCACGGCGCAGCGCGCCCGCGAGATCGGCCTGGTGCAGGAGGTGGTGCCGGCGGGTCAGCAGATCGCCCGCGCGATGGAGCTTGCCGCGACGATCGCGCGCAACGCGCCGCTCGGCATCCAGGCAACCAAGGAAGCAGCCGCGAAATATATCGAGGGCGGCGAGGCCGCCGCGATCGCCTTTATCCCATCGATCCGCGAACGCGTCCTGAACAGCGCCGACGCCCGCGAAGGCATTCAGTCCTTCATCGAGCGGCGGCCTGCGATGTTCCAGGGACGGTGACGCGGCTCAGCTCGAGAGCCGGGTCAGGAGATCATCGATCCGGATCGGGAAGCGGCGGACGCGAACGCCGGTGGCGTGCCAGACCGCGTTGGCGACCGCACCGGCGCTGCCGGTGACGCCGATCTCGCCGACGCCCTTGATCCCGAGTGCATTCACATGCGGATCGTGCTCGTCGACGGTCAGCACATCGAGCGACGGCACATCGGCGTTCACAGGGATGTGGTACTCGGCGAGGTTCGCGTTCAGGATCCGGCCGGAGCGGTGGTCCATGACGGCTTCCTCATGCAGCGCGAACGATACGCCCCAGATCATGCCGCCAAAGAGCTGGCTCTGGACTAGCCGCGGATTGATGATGCGGCCAGCGGCAAAGGCGCCGACCAGACGCGTGACGCGGACCTGGCCGAGTTCGGGATCGACCTTCACCTCCGCGAAAACAGCGCCATGGGCGTGCATGGCGTAGCTCGACTGCGCCGCCGGATCAGCCGCACCGCCGCCGCTGGCCTCGATCTCGGCGACGCCGGCGCGCGTGAGGATGTCGGCATAGCTCTCGCTGCGCGCCTCATCGTCGCGGCGGAACAGCCGCCCTTCGCGCGCGATCACACCGGCATTGCCAGCGCCGAACAGCGGCGAGTGCTCGTCATTGGTCGCGAGATCGGCAAGCTTTGCGATCACCGCCGCGCCGGCATTGTGGATCGCAGCACCGGCAGTTGCGGTATGGGCCGAGCCGCCGGCAATGCCCGCGTCCGGCAAATCCGACGTGCCCGACCGGAACTCGACCTGGTCGATGCCGAGCCCGAGTCCGTCGGCCGCGATCTGGGCCAGCGCGGTCCAGGCGCCCTGCCCCATGTCATGTGCGCCGCTCTCCATCACGCCCGAGCCGTCGCTGCGGATCACCGCGCGCGCCTGCGCCTGGAACATCAGCGCCGGAAAGGTCGCTGTGCCCATGCCCCAGCCGACCAGGAAGCCATCATCGTCGCGCATCTGCCGCGGCGCGAGCGGACGCCCTGCCCAGCCGAAGCGTTCGGCGCCCTTGGCATAGCACTGCCGCAGCGCCTTCGATGAAAACGGCTTGCCGGAGATCGGCTCGACCTCGGCGTAGTTCTTGAGGCGGAAGTCGAGCGGGTCCATGCCACAGGCCACGGCGATCTCGTCGATCGCGCTCTCGAGCGCGATCGACCCGGTCGCCTCTCCCGGCGCGCGCATGAACAGCGGCGTACCGGTATCGACACGCACCGCTTCATGCGAGGTCTTGATCGCGGGGCTTGCATAGAGCGTGTGCGAGGCGTCGGCGGCCGGCTCGTAGAAATCATCGAAGGTGCTGGTCGTGACCTTCGCGTGGTGATCGATCGCCGTCAGCCGGCCCTCGCCATCGGTGCCGATGCGCAGCGTCTGCCGGGTGGGCGGGCGATGGCCGACCGGACCGTACATCTGGTCACGGCGCAGCACGAGCTTGACCGGACGTCCCACCAGCTTGGCCGCCATGATGCCCAGCACTTGCGGCCCGGACACCAGGCCCTTGGAGCCGAAACCACCGCCGAGGAACGGGCTGCGGATATGGATATTAACAGGCGGAATGCCGAGCAGTCCACCGAGCCGCATCTGTGCCATCGCCATGCCCTGGCTCGGCGTATCGATCGAAAGCTTGTCGCCGTCCCAAGACGCGACCATCGCATGCGGCTCCATCGCATTGTGGTACTGCGCCGGCGTTTCATACGTCGCCTCGATGCGGTTCGATGCACCGGCGAGCGCGACGTCGACATCGCCGTGCCGGACCTCGGCCGGATTGCCGATACCGACCACTGGCGGCGCATAGCTCTCCGCGCCATCGAGGCCGACCCGCGCCGGCTCGATGTGATATTGCGGCGACAGCAGTGCCGCGCCTTCGGTGGCGGCCTCCAGCGTCTCGGCGATCACGACCGCGATCGCCTGGTTCGCATAGCGCACCTCGTCGTTCTGCAGGAGCTCCATCTTGAACGCGAAGGGATTGGGCTTGCCGTCCGGGTCTTCGGCAAGCGGCGGCTTGTGCGAGGGCGTCATGATGTCGACGACGCCGGGATAGCGCTTGGCGGCATCGACATCGAGAGAGGTCACGCGGCCACGCGCGATGGTGGAGACCGCGATCACGGCGTAGAGCATTCCCGCCGGGTGATTATCGGCGGCATAGCGGGCTTGGCCCTTGACCTTCAAGACGCCGTCGCGGCGGGTCAGCGGCTGGCCGATGTTCGAGCCGTGCCTGAGATGGGCGGGATCGCGGGTGAGCTCAAGCGACATGGCGCACTCCTGATGAGAAGGGAGAGCCGGGAAGCGCGGGAACGCGCGCCGGCGTGCCCGCAGTGGCGAGCGTCAGCGCCCGCACCACGATACGCTCTGCGAGTTCGATCTTGAACGCGTTGTCGCCGGACGGCTTTGCATCGGCGAGCGCGATGCGCGCCGCCTCGCGGAAGCCGGCCGCATCGGGCGCGACGCCGGCAAGACTCTGCTCCGCCGCCCGCGCGCGCCAGGGTTTTGCCGCGACGCCGCCGAGCGCGAGCCGCGCTTCACGGATCGTACCTTGCTCGATCCGCAGGCTTGCGGCGGCGGACACCACTGCGAACGCATAAGAGGTACGCTCGCGAACCTTGATGTAGCGTGCATGCGCGGCAAAGCCACGGGCCTCAGCCGGCAGCCGCAGCGCGACGATCAGGTCGCCGCGCTCGAGCAAAGTTTCCCGCTGCGGCGTATCGCCGGGCAGGCGGTGCAGCGCCTCGAGCGCCACCTCGCGCCTCCCGCTCTTGCCTTCGATCTCCACGACCGCGTCGAGCGCAACCAGCGGCACGCAGAAATCGGAAGGATGCGTGGCGATACAGGCTTCGCTCCAGCCTAGCACAGCATGCAGGCGGTTCTCGCCATGACGCGCGTCGCAGCCTGCGCCGGGCCAGCGCTTGTTGCAGGCGCTGGGGGCGTCGTAGAAATAGGCACATCGCGTCCGCTGCAGCACGTTGCCTCCGACAGTCGCTGCGTTGCGAAGCTGCGCGGAAGCTCCCGACAGCAGCGCTTCGGCCACGGACGGAAAAGCGCGAGCGAGCTCCGCATCGTGCGCGAGGTCGGCATTCCGGACCAGCGCGCCGATCCGGACGCCGCCGTCGGCAAGATATTCGACGCGGTCGAGCCCCGGCAGGCGCGTGACATCGACCAGCCGGCTCGGATGGCAGACGCCGCCTTTCATGAGGTCGAGCAGATTGGTGCCGGACGCGAGATAAGTCGCGCCTTTCTCGGATGCGGCCGCGACCGCCTCGGCGACGGTTAAGGGCCTGACGTAATCGAAGTTCATCATGCGGAACGCCTCTGATCGGAATTCGCGAGAGTATTCTGGGCTTCAACTACGGCTTCCGTGATCCCGGCATAGGCGCCGCAGCGGCAGAGATTGCCGCTCATGCCTTCGCGCACGCGCTCGGGATCATCGCCGGCCTGACCTTCGGTGATCAGTCCGATGCCGCTCATGACCTGGCCGGGCGTGCAGAAGCCGCATTGGAAGGCGTCATGGGCGATGAAAGCGGCCTGCACCGGATGGAGCTGGTCGCCATGCGCGACACCTTCGATGGTGAGGATGTCGGCGCCGTCCTGGCTCACCGCCAAGGCGAGGCAGGAATTGATGCGCCGCCCGTCGACCAGGACGGTGCAGGCGCCGCATTGGCCGCGGTCGCACCCCTTCTTGGTGCCGGTCAGATCAAGACGCTCGCGCAAGAGATCGAGCAGCGTGACGCGGGGGTCGTCGAGCTCGATCTCCCGCCGCACACCATTCACGGTGAGGCTGATGGAGAAATTCATGCAGGGCTCCGATCAGTGCTATGGTGAAATTGTTACAGTGGTAACGCGCCGCCCGCGGCCGCCAATGTGTCGATCGGCGGACCTTTGCAGGCCGGGTACTCATCGCATATACGGAGGCGTCCTCCGTTTTACAAGGGAGGGGTGATCACAAATCTGATGGCCAGTCAGTTCGCAGGATTAGTTCGCAAGCCACGCGCGGATGCCGTGCGCAACCGGGAGCGCGTGCTGGAAGCGGCGAAAGCCGTGTTCAGCGCCGGCGGCCCCGAGGCCAGCCTGGAGGCTGTGGCGCGGCACGCCGGCGTCGGCATCGGAACGCTCTACCGTCACTTTCCGACTCGCGAGGCATTGTATGAAGCGGTGTATCGGCGCGAGGTGGATCAGCTCGGCGATCTCGCGGAGCAATTGAACGATGAGGCGGACCCGGTCGAAGCGCTGCGGCATTGGCTGCACGCCAACGTCCAGTTCGTCGCCACCAAGAAGGGCATGGCGGCCGCGCTGGCGCTGGTCGCCCACGGCTCCCCCGAGCTCCACGCCTACTCGCTCGACCGACTGACCAAGGCGATCGCCGCGCTGCTTGCGCGCGCCGTCGCCGCCGGCGAGATCCGCGCCGACATCAGCGCCGAGGACGTCCTGCGCGCCCTGATCGGCCTCTGCTACATGCACGACCAGGCAGGCTGGCAATCGACCGTGCTGCGGCTGTTGGATGTGTTCATTGACGGGCTGCGGGTGCAACGGGCGCGCGAGACGGCGGCGCCAAAGCCAAAGCCGGTGAAGAAGGCTGCGAAGCGCAAGCGCTGACCGCGCACACCGTCATTGCGAGCGAAGCGAAGCAATCCACGTCTCCACAAGCGGATCGGGATAGGGGGAAGCCTCGCGGCTTCGCCCCTCCCACACCACCGGACGTACGGGTCCGTATCCGGCGGTTCG
>NZ_JBEGDB010000137.1:0-21065 GCF_043638955.1 Bradyrhizobium sp. 31Argb
TAGAAAGGGATCAGGAGCGGTCAGTTTCCAACTAACAAACCGGTTCAAGCGGTCCCGCTCCGCGGGTCCATTTCAGGCCTGACTATCGGTCCATTCCTTGAGCTTGGTGCCCTGCTCCTCGCGGGCACGGATGCCGGTGATGACGACGAGGACCAGGCCGACACCGGCCGCAAGCCCGAAAATGCCCAGTTTCCAGCGCGAGACCGGCGGGCGTTGGTCAGTGGGCATGCGACATCTCCGGTGCGGCGGCGGCGCTGGCGCCTTGCTTCTTGTGTACCATACTAAAGACGACGGGAACAAACATCAGCGTCGCGAACGTTGCAAAGATCAGGCCGCCGATCACGGCGCGGCCGAGCGGGGCGTTCTGCTCGCCACCCTCGCCCAGTCCCAGCGCCATCGGCGCCATGCCAATGATCATGGCCAGCGCGGTCATCAGCACCGGGCGGAAACGGACGAAGCCGGCGTCAAGCGCGGCGGCAATGGGATCACCGAGCTGCTCATAGCGCTCGCGGGCGAAGCTGATGACGAGCACGCTGTTGGCGGTGGCGACGCCCATGCACATGATTGCGCCGGTCAGCGCCGGCACCGACAGCGTGGTTTGGGTGGTGAAGAGCATCCAGATGATGCCGGCGAGCGCCGCCGGCAGCGCGGTGATGATCACGAATGGATCGGACCAGGACTGGAAGTTCACGACGATCAGGAGATAGATCAGCACGACGGCGCCGAGCAGGCCGAACAAAAGGCCCGAAAACGCACTGTTCATGGTCTGCACCTGACCGAGCAGCACCACCGAACTTCCCTTCGGCACGTCCTTTGCGGTCTCGGCGATCAGCGCCCGGACGTCGGTGGCGACAGCGCCGAGGTCGCGGCCCTGCGTGGTGGCGTAGATCTGCACCATGGACTGGATGTCGTATTGAGAAACGACCGCGCTCGAGGTCGAGCGCGTGATGTCGGCAATGCCGCCCAGGATCGGCGACTGTGGGTTGTTGCTCGCGGTGATCGGCAACGTCTGCAACGCACTCAGCGAGTCGATCTGGTATTGCGGCGTCTGCATCACGATCGAATAGGACACGCCGTTGTCCGGATTGAGATAATAGGTCGGTGCGACCTGCGAGCTGCCGGCGAGATTGACGACGAGGCTGTTGGTGACGTCGCGCTCGGTCAGCCCGACATATTGCGCGCGGGTGCGGTCGACATCGATATTGAAGGTGGGGCTGTTCGGCGATTGCTGGATGCGCGCGTCCGCAATGCCGGGAATGCGGCGGATCCGGCTCAGCAATTTGTTGGCATAGGCGAAATTGGCGTCGAGATTGGCGCCGCGGATCTGCAGGTCGATCGGCGCCGGCGCGCCGAAGTTCAGGATCTGGCTGACGATATCGGCGGGCAGGAACGCGAAGCTGATGCCGGGGAACATCCGCGGCAACTGCTCGCGCAACGCCTGGACATGTTCCTCGGTCGGCCTGTGGCCTTCCTTCAGCTTGACCTGGATGTCACCGTCCTGCGGACCGATCACGCCGGTGTTGTTGTAGGTCATGTTGATGCCGGAAATCGGCATGCCGATGTTGTCGGCCAGCGTGTCGATCTCCTCGGGCGGGATGATCTTGCGGATCGCCTTCTGCACCTCGGCGAGCTGGTTGGCGGTCTCCTCGACGCGGGTGCCGACCTGGGTGCGGACGTGCATCAGGATGTTGCCGGCGTCGACCGACGGAAAGAAGTTGCGTCCCAAAAACGGCACCAGCAGCATGGACACCGCGACGAAGCCGAGGAATCCGGTGACGAAGACGGCGCGGCGTCCGAGCGCCATCGCCAGCATGTCGCGATAGCCGCGGCGGATGCGCTCGAACCGCGCCTCGAAGCCGCGCTGGAACAGCTTGAATGGATTGCGCGTCGGCGGCAGCCCGCCTTCGTGATGCACATGCGGCTGCAGCAGGTATTTCGCCATCGTCGGCACCAGCGTGCGCGACAGGATGAACGACCAGATCATCGCGAACATCACCGCTTCCGCCATCGGCACGAACAGGAAGCGCGCAACGCCGGTCAGGAAGAACATCGGCACGAACACGATGCAGATGCAGAGCAGCGAGACGAATGCCGGCGTGACGATCTGGTTGGCGCCGTCGAGAATCGACTGTTCGACCGGCTTGCCCTGCTCCAGATGGTAATTGATGTTCTCGATCGTGACGGTGGCGTCGTCGACGAGGATGCCGACCGCGAGCGCCAATCCGCCAAGCGTCATGATGTTGAGGGTCTCACCGATCGCCGACAGCATGATGATGGCGCCGAGCACCGAGAGCGGGATCGAGACCGCGATGATGATGGTCGATCGCCAGCTCCCGAGGAACAGGAGGATCATCACGCTGGTCAGCAATGCGGCGATCACGCCTTCGAAGGCGACGCCGGTGATGGCGCCGCGGACGAAAACCGACTGGTCACCGATGAAGCCGATCTTCAGCGCGTCCGGAAGCTGGTCCTTGACGTCGATCACCTTCTGCTTGATGCCCGCGATGATATCGAGCGTCGAGATCGCGCCCGCCTTCAGCACCATCATCAGCACCGAGCGGTTGCCGTCGACATGGACGATGTTGGTCTGCGGCGGGTTGCCGTCGCGCACGGTGGCGACGTCCCGCACATAGACCATGGCGCCGTTGACGGTCTTGATCGGCAGATTGCCGAGATCCTCCATCTTGAGCGGCGAGTTGTTGAGCTGGATGTTGTATTCGAACTGACCGATCTTCTGCGTGCCGACCGGCGTGATCAGATTTTGTGCAGCGAGTGCATTGGCCACGTCCTGCCCCGACAGGCCGCGCGCCTGCAGCGCCGTGGAGTTGAGGTCGATCTGTACCTGTCGCTGCTTGCCGCCGAACGGATAGGGTATGGCGGCGCCGGGCACGGTGACGAGCGGCGTGCGGAGCTGGTTGATGCCGATATCGGCGAGATTCTGCTCGGTCAGCCCCTCACCTGATAGCGCGACCTGGATGATCGGCACTGTGGAGGCGCTGTAGTTCAGGATCAAAGGCGGCGTCGCGCCCGGTGGCATCTGCTTCAAAAGCGTCTGCGAGATCGCCGTGACCTGGGCGTTGGCGGTGCGGATGTCGACGTTCGGCTGGAAGAAGATCTTGATGATGCCGAAGCCGTTGTAGGAATTCGCGACGATATGCTCGATATCGTTGACGGTGGTCGTTAGCGCGCGCTGAAATGGCGTGGTGATGCGCCCGGACATCTGGTCCGGCGGCAGGCCGGTGTACTGCCAGACCACCCCGATCACGGGGATCCGGATGTCGGGAAAGATATCGGTGGGCGTGCGCAGGGCAGCGAGCGGTCCGACAATGAGGAGAAGCAGCGCGAGCACGACAAACGTATACGGCCGGCTCAGCGCGATACGGACCAGTGCAACCATTGACGAGTTATTCCCCGGAACCCGTAAAATGAACGGGGGATTGGCGCCCCTACAGGCCAATTCACTTGCGTCGATCTAGCGAAAAACGGGCCAAAAGCCAACTTTGCGCGACGCAATCCGCGTTCACATCCTCGACATAGCTGCCGGGCCGGACCGGCCGCGGAGTGAACCGCGGCCGGGAATTATCGCAACTAATTAAGTAATTAAGCCGCCCGTACCGATTCCAGGAACTTGCTGACCTCGACCTTGAGGCGGCTGCTGTCGCCGGACAACGCCTTTGCTGCCGACAGCACCTGCGTGGAGGCCGAACCGGTCTCGGTCGCGCCGCGCTGCACGTCGGTAATGTTGGCCGAGACCTGGTGGGTGCCCTGGGCGGCCTGCTGGACGTTGCGGGAGATTTCCTGCGTGGCCGCGCCCTGCTCCTCCACCGCCGCGGCGATGGTCGAGGAGATTTCCGACAGCCGTTCGATGGTGTTGCTGATTTCCTTGATCGCGTTCACCGAGTCCTGGGTGGCGGCCTGGATGCCGGTGATCTGCTGGCCGATCTCGCCGGTGGCTTTCGCAGTCTGCTCGGCCAGCGCCTTCACTTCGGAGGCGACCACCGCAAAGCCGCGGCCGGCCTCGCCGGCGCGCGCTGCCTCGATGGTCGCGTTCAGCGCCAGCAGGTTGGTCTGGCCCGCGATCGTGTTGATGAGCTCGACGACGTCGCCGATCCGCGCCGCCGCCTTCGAGAGCTCGCTGACACGGTCGTTGGTGCTGCGGGCCTGGCCGACGGCGTCGCCCGCCATCCGCGCCGATTCCTGGACCTGGCGGCTGATCTCGGTGACGGACGATGACAGCTCCTCGGTCGCCGACGCCACCGACTGCACGTTGGTGGACGCCTCTTCCGAGGCGGAGGCGACCGCGGTGGTCAATTCCTGCGAGCGCGTGGCGGTCGAGGAGAGCGTGCCGGCCGCGGCTTCGAGCTGGCTCGAGGCGGAAGAGACGGTCTGGACGATCTCGCCGATCATGGTCTCGAAATTGCGGGTGATGGCGTCGACGCGGCGGCCACGCTCGATCTTGGCTTCGGCGTCGGCGGCTGCAGCCTCGTCGGCGGCCCTCTTGGCGATCAGGGCTTCCTTGAACACCTGGAGCGCATCGGCCATCGTGCCGATTTCGGTCTTCTCACCCTGGTGCGGGACTTCGGCGGTCAGGTCTCCATTTCCGAGCGCCTGCATCGGCTTGACGATGGAAGCGATCCCAGCCGAGACGTCGCGGATCAGCAGGAAACTGACGACCGCGCCAACAAGCACCGCGGCCAAGAGGATGAAAGCGAGTATCGCGAAGGCGGAAGAGTAGTTGGCGGCGGCGTCCTCCGCAGCCTTGTCGGCGCCCGTCTTGTTGAGTTCGATGTCCTTGAGGAGAACCGCGTCGGCGTCGAGCCCGATCTTGTTCACGGTCTTGCTGTTCAGCTCATGGGCGTCATGCGGGATCTTGCCGACATCCCTGCGCGACAGCGCCATCACCTCTTCGGTGCCCTTCTTGTATCGATCCCAGGTTTCAGACCATTGATTGTAAAGCGCCCGCTCCTCCGGGGAGGTGATCATCGCTTCATAGCTCTTGCGGGCCTTTATGTCGCCCTCAACAACGGTGACCAGGGTCTTCTCCGCCGCCAACTTCTCCTCGAGCGTTTCCGAGAGCATATGCTCGCGGATCACGTTGCGGTAGGTAATGACACTGGCGCGAAGCTCGCCGAGCACCCGGACGCTCGGCAGCCAGCTCGTCGTGATGTCGACCGTATTGGCATTGATCGCCTGCATGTTGCGGACGGCGAGGAGCCCCATGCCGGTCATTGCGACGAGCAGCAGCGCAACCACGGTGATGATCTTGGCGCGGATCGAGTATTTGGCGAACATCTGAAAATCTCTTGGTGTTGCGCGTGTCGGGCGCGTCGGGTGATGCAAGGTGCTTTGGTTTGGTCTAGAAGGATGCCTTACTGGCGATCAAACCGCGCAACTTCTGAGGTCGCGTTAATTTGTCCCTCCGTAGAGTTACGGTAGGCGAAAACCGTCACTAACAAATGAACGACGCGACACGCGATCAGCGCATCAGCGCAAGCGCGTCCGAGAAAAATTGCGGGCCGCCGAAATTGCCTGATTTCAAAGCAAGCAGCATCTCACCTTTGTTCGCGCCGACCGCACGCAGCACTGGCACACCAGCGGCGATCTCGGCGCCGACGAGGAAACCTGGGATTCGCAAACGATCGACCACGGCACCTGACGTCTCACCGCCGGCGACCACCAATCGACGCACGCCGTCTTCAACGAGGCATTCCGCGATATCTGCCATCGCCTGCTCGATGGCATGCCCTGCTGCATCACGCCCATGACGGGACTGCAGAGCTGCGACTTCGTCGGGCGTGGCGCTGCTGGCGATCAGCACCGGCCCTTCGCTGATCCGGTCGCGCGCCCAGGCGAGCGCGCGATGGAGTTCATCCTTGCCGGTCACGATCCGCTCGGGATCGAGATGAAGTACGGCCATGCTGCGCTCGGCATTGGCGATCTGCTGCAGTGTCGCTTGCGAGCAGCTTCCGGCGAGACAGGCGGCTGGCCCTCCGACCAGCGCCTCGGCCGTCGCGCTCGCGGCCTCCGGCCTGACTTTGCCCGAGTCAACCAGCGCCCGGGCAAGCCCGAGCCCGATCCCGGAAGCGCCGACCGAAACGCGATGATCCAGCGCCACAGTGCCGATGATGCCGAGGTCGCGGTCGAACACAGCATCGATGATGGCGGCGCCAAATCCGCCGGCGGCAAGATCGGCAAGACGCGCGCGAACAGCGTCGGGGCCACGCGCAATGGTAGCAAGGTCGACCAGCCCGACCTTGGTGCTGCTCTGGCATGCCAGCACCCGCACCAGGTTCGAGTCATGCATCGGGTTGAGCGGATGATCCTTGAGCGGGCTTTCATTCAGCGGCACCGAACCGACGAACAGATTGCCCTGGTATACGGTGCGGCCGGTTTCCGGGAATGCCGGCGTGACCAGCACGATGTTGTCGCCGGAATCCTCGCGCAGCGCATCCATCACCGGGCCGATATTGCCGGCGTCGGTGGAATCGAAGGTCGAGCAGATCTTGAACAGCACATGCTCCGCGCCGCGGCTACGCAACCATTTCTCCGCCGCGCGCGAGCGTGTGACCGCCTGGCTCGCCTCGATCGAGCGGCTCTTCAGCGAGACCACCACCGCATCGACCTCGGGCAGAGCGAGATCGTCCGAGGGCACGCCAATCGTCTGCACCGTGCGCAGGCCGGCGCGGGTCAATGTGTTGGCGAGATCAGAGGCGCCGGTGTAGTCGTCGGCGATGCAGCCAAGCGCGAGCGTCATGCTTTTGCTCCGGCATAGGGCTTGAACCAGCCGAGGCCATCGGTGGTCTTGCCGCGCGGATTATATTCGCAGCCGACGAAGCCGGCATAACCGAGCCGGTCAAGCTCATCGAACAGGAACGGGTAGTTCAGCTCTTCGCCATCGGGCTCGTTGCGCGAGGGGATGCTGGCGACCTGGGTGTGGCCGATGATCGGCATCATCTCGCGCAGCCGCATCGTGACGTCGCCATGGATGATCTGGCAGTGATAGATGTCGAACTGCAGCTTCAGGTTCGGAATCTTCAATTCTTTGATCAGGTCGCTGGCAAAGCCGAAATCGTTGAGGAAATAGCCGGGGACGTTGCGCGGATTGATCGGCTCGATCACGACGTCGAGGCCGTGCGGCGCGAAGAACTCAGCAGCCCATGTGACGGATTTATAAAATGCCTCGACTGCCCTGCTGTCGCTCCTCTCCGCGATCCCCGCCATCAGGTGCACGCGCTTGACGCCGGTCGCCTCCGCATAAGGCAGCGCGGTGGCAAGGCTCGCCTGCAGATCGGCAAACCGGTCCGGCAGCGCCGCGAACCCTTTCTCTCCGGCCGCCCAATCGCCCGGTGGCAGGTTAAACAGCGCCTGCGTCAGGCCGTTCTTGCGCAGCCGCTCGCCGACCTCCTTCGCCGGATGGTCATAGGGAAACAGGAACTCCACCGCGGTGAAGCCGGCTTTCGCCGCGGCCTCGAAACGGTCGAGGAACGTAACCTCGTTGAACATCATGGTGAGATTGGCGGCAAAGCGGGGCATCGACTGACCTCTGTTTGCTATGGCGTGATGCGATTTGACTTCACCTCTCCCGCTTGCGGGAGAGCCTAGGCCGCCTTCGGCGGCCGTTCTTAAGACACGCCGAAGCGAGGCTTCGGCTATGGCGCTCTTGGCGCAGCGGGTGAGGGCTCTCTCCCCACGGATAGTCCCATCGCGGAGACACCCTCACCCCGGCCCTCTGCCGCAAGCGGGAGAGGGAGCGTAGCGTTCATCGCGGATACAACTCGACCTGATCTCATCTGCTCTATTTCGGTTCGCCCGGCAGCTTGGCGCCGGTGACGCGGGCGTACATCCGCGCCACTGAGGCGTCATCGTCGCGCCCCATGCCGGCGGCGGCCGTCATCAAAAACATCTGCAGCGCTGCGGCTGCGACTGGTACCGGGAATTTCGCTGACCGAGCCATGTCCTGGATGATGCCGAGGTCCTTGACGAAAATCTCCACCGCGCTGCGCGGCGTGTAGTCGCCGTCGAGCACATGCGGCATGCGGTTCTCGAACATCCAGGAATTGCCGGCGGAGGCCGTGATCACCTCGTAGACCTTGCGGATGTCGAGCCCCTGTTTGGCCGCGAACGCAATCGCCTCCGAGGCGGCGGCGATATGCACGCCGGCGAGGAGCTGGTTGATCATCTTGAACGCGGCGCCCTGCCCGGCCGCATCGCCGAGTTCGTAGAGCTTGGCCGCCATCGCATCGAGCGCGGGACGGGCCTTGGCGAATGCCGCCGCGCTGCCGGAAGCGAGGATGGTGAGTTCGCCCTGCGCCGCGCGCTGGGCGCCGCCGGAGATCGGGGCATCGAGATAATGCCGTCCGGTCGCCTCGAGCTGCTTTGCCAAGCGCCGCGCCACATCGGGGTCCATGGTCGCGGAGGAGACAAACACGGATCCCTTCGGCAGCGTCTCGGCCACGCCATTTTCGCCGAACAGGATCGTTTCGGTCTGCGCGGCATTGACGACCACGCTGACCACGATGTCGGCGCCATCGGCGGCTTCCTTCGGCGTCGTGGCGCCCTTGCCGCCGCTCTGGACGAACCGCGCGACGCTGTCGGCGGAGACGTCGCAGCCGGTCACCGCAAAGCCCGCGCGCAACAGCGAGGTCGCCATGCCTGATCCCATCGAGCCGAGCCCGATCACGGCAACGCGGGTTTTTGACTGGTCTGGCATGCGGCGGTCCCTCACATTCTTCTTGGTGTCTTGCCCCTGCGTATCACGGCTTGGCCGCGGTGCCAAAGCGTGAGACAAGGCGGGAAACGGGTATGGCTGCCATGAGCGAAACAAAGCTCCGTGAGGAAATCTGCCGCTTCGGCCGCTCGCTGTTCGAGCGCGGGCTGACGCCGGGTTCGTCAGGCAATATCAGCGTGAGGCTTGATGACGGCGGCTGGCTGGTGACGCCGACCAATGCCTCGCTCGGTTTCCTCGACCCTAGCAGGATGTCGCGGCTCGATGCTGATGGACGGCTGGTCTCGGGCGACGCGCCGACCAAGGAGGTGCCGCTGCACACCGCGCTCTATCAGACCCGCGGTGCGGCGCGCGCCGTGGTGCATCTGCATTCGACCCATTCGGTGGCACTCTCGATGCTGCCCGAGATCGACCCGCGCGCCGCGCTGCCGCCGTTGACGGCCTATTATGTGGTGAAATGCGGCCAGACTGCGCTGGTGCCTTATTATCGTCCCGGCGACCCTGCGGTGGCCGACGCGATCAAGGGGCTGGCGGGCAAATATTCATCCGTGCTGCTCGCCAATCATGGACCGGTGGTTTCAGGCGACACGCTGGAGGCCGCGGTGTTCGCGACGGAGGAACTGGAGGAAACCGCGAGGCTCTATCTGCTGCTGCGCGGTCTGAACCCGCGATATCTATCGCCCGAGCAGGTGGCGGATTTGACGAAGGTGTTCGGGCTAAAGCTGCCGGAGCACGGGCACTAGCCTCTCCGAATTCGTCATGGCCGGGCTTGTCCCGGCCATCCACGTTCTTTGCATCCGAAGAAAGAAAGATCGTGGATGCCCGGGACAAGCCCGGGCATGACGGGGAACTATCGCTTCGTCATTGCGAGCGCAGCGAAGCAATCCATTTGTCCGCGCGTGTGGAGAGGTGGATTGCTTCGCTGCGCTCGCAATGACGGGGACAGTGGCCCGCGTCAAAGCCCCAGATACGCCTTGCGTACGTCGGGATTGGTGCTGATCTCGGCGGCCGGTCCCTGCATCAGCACGCGGCCGGTTTGCAGGATGTAGGCGCGGTCGGCGATTTCGAGACATTCGGCCATGCGCTGTTCGACGATCAGGACGGTCATGCCGGCGTCGCGGATGCGCTTCACCGCCTGGAAGATCTCGTCGACCAGCTTTGGCATGATGCCCTGCGACGGCTCGTCCAACATCAACAGCCGCGGGCGGGTCATCAGCGCGCGGCCGATCGCGAGCATTTGCTGCTCACCGCCGGACAGCGTCTCGGCGCGCTGCTCCAGCCGCTCCGAGAGCCGCGGGAACAATTTGAACACGAGGTCCAGCGGCTCGTCGCGGTTGGCTTCGCGGCGGTAGAGATAGCTGCCGAGGCGGAGATTGTCGCGCACCGAGAGGCGCGGAAACAGCCGTCGGTTCTCCGGCACGAAAGCAATGCCGCCCGCGGTGATGATATGCTGCGGCTTGCCGTCGATCCGCGCCCCGTCGAAGGTGACGGTGCCGGAGCGCGGGCGCTCCGCGCCGGCAATGGATTTCAGAAGTGTCGACTTGCCGGCCCCGTTGGCGCCGGCGACGCAGACGATCTCGCCCTTGGCGACCTCGATCGAGACGGCGGAGATCGCGACCAGCCCCTGATAGGCGGTGGTGACTTCATGCACCGACAGCATGACGATCCCCAAGATAGGCAGTGATGACCTTCGGATCGCGGACGACCTCGGACGGCTTGCCCTCGACCAGCACCTTGCCGAGGTCGAGCACGATGGCGCGGTCGACCAGCGGCATCACGATTTCCATGACGTGCTCGACCATCAGCACCGTGACGCCGGTGTCGCGCACCTTGCGCACCAGTTCGACGCCGGTCTTGGCTTCCACCGGCGTCAGGCCGGTCAAGACTTCGTCGAGCAGCAAGAGTTTTGGTTCGGTCGCAAGCGCACGGGCGACCTCAAGCCGACGCTTCTCTGATGGTACCAGGTCGCTTGCCGGCACGTCGGCACGCGCGCCGAGCCCGCAGAATTCCAGCACTTCATGCGCCTTGCGGCGGGCCACGCGCATGACCGTGTTGCGGATCAGCGCGCCGACGATGACGTTGTCGAGGACCGTCATGGTCTCGAAGCTTTTGACGACCTGGAAGGTGCGGCCGATGCCGCGCTGGCAGCGTTCCGCCGCCGCCAATCTCGTGACATCCTCGCTATCGAACCAGATCGAGCCTTGAGTGGGCGGCAGCACGCCGGCGATCAGGTTGAACAGGGTCGACTTGCCGGCGCCGTTGGGGCCGATCAGCCCGACGATCTCGCCGCGGCCGACCGAGATCGAGACGTCGCTATTGGCGACGAGGCCGCCGAACCGCTGCCAGACGCCTCGGGTTTCCAGGAGCGCCGTCATCGCACGGCCACCTTGCGCCATAAGAACTTGGGCCATGCGAACAGGCTCACCAGTCCTCTCGGCAGCGCCAGCGAGATCAGCACGATCAGCGTGCCGTAGACGATCAGGTCCACGCCGCGTCCCGAACCGCCGATGAAGGAACGGGTCAGTTCGGTCAGCGGGATCAGGATCACGGCGCCAAGCACCGGCCCCCACAGCGTGCCGATGCCGCCGAGCACCGCGGGCAGCGCCATCAGGAGCGAGAACTGGAAACCCATCACGCTTTCAGGATCGATATAGGAGACGAACTGCGCGTAGAAGCTGCCACCAACCGCGACCAGGAACGCGGACACCGCCGCTGCACCCATCTTGGAATTGAACACGACGACGCCAAGGCTTTCCGCGGCATCCGGATTGTCCTTCACCGCGCGCCACCAATAGCCCCATTTGGAATCCTCCAGCCACCAAGTGACGAACCAGGCGACGCAGGCGAGCGCCAGCGCGAAATAGAAATAGGGCAGCTTGCTGCGCGTGAACTGGAATTTCAGCCAGCTATCGCCGCGCACGGGGATGTCGATGCCGAGCGCCGCCCCAGCCCAGTCCCAGTTCTGGATCAGCAGCAGCCCGATCTCGGCGATGACGATGGTGGCGATGACGAAATAGTGCCCGCGCAGGCGGAAGCAGGGATAGCCGAGCGCCATCGCGATCAGCGCCGAGAGCGCGCCGCCCGCGAGCATGCCGAACCAGGGGAGCACGCCGAACTTGGTGAACAGCAGCGCGGTCGTGTAGGCGCCGAGCCCAAAATAAAGCGCGTGGCCGAGCGAGATCTGTCCGCAATAGCCGGACAGGATGTTCCAGCTCTGCGACAGCGCCGCATACATCAGCGTCAGCACCATGACGTTCTGGACGTAGACGTCCTTCACGAACAGCGGCACCAGCGCGGCGACGGCCGCAAGGCAAAAGGCGACGATCAACTCGCGGCGGCGCCGCCTGGTAAAATCCTTGTCCATCACATCGACCCGAACAGGCCGCGCGGGCGGACGAAAACGACGAGCAGATAGACCGCGTAGATGCCGACCGATTTCAGCGACGGCGGCAGGATCAGCGCCGTGGTCGCCTCGACCAGGCCAACGATGATGCCGCCGGCGAAAGCACCGAACACGCTGCCGAAGCCGCCGAGCGCCACGGTGACATAGGCGATCAGCGCGAAGGACGCGCCGACATCGGGATAGACATAGAAGAAGATCGCCATAATCGCGCCGGCGAGCCCGACCAACGCGGCGCCGAGGCCCCAGCCGAGCGCGAACACCCGGTTCTTGTCGATGCCGACCAGCGCCACTGCACCGGCGTCCTCACGCGTTGCTTCCAGCGCGCGGCCGAAATCGGTGCGATGGATAAAGAAGTAGAGCCCCGCGAAGGCCGCGATCGACACCAGCGCGCCGACGAGCTGCGGCTCCGGCAGGAAGATGCCGCCAATCGAGATGGTTTTCCCGCCGAGCCAGGAATTGGTGACGCTGCGATAGTCGGGCGTGAAGAAGAACTGCGCCAGTCCGCGCATCACGATCGCAAGGCCGAAGGTCGAGAAGATCTGCACCATGCCGGCGTTGGCCTTGGCGCGCACGGCAAAGCGCACGATCAACAGATAGACGATCGCCCCGAACACGAACAGCGCCGCCGCCACCAGCGGCGCCGACAACAGCGGGTCGATCGCGAAGAACGCGAACAGGAAGAATGTCGCGTACATCGCGATCATCAGAAACTCGCCATGGGCGAAGTTCACGACGTCCATCAGGCCGAAGATCAGCGCCAGCCCGACGGCGATCAGCCCATAAAGCAGCCCCATCAGGAGGCCGCTCGCCAGCGACTGGATAATGGTCTCGGCTGTCACCGCTGTTTCTCCGCACCGACCTCGCCATTCGTCATTGCGAGGAGCGAAGCGACGAAGCAATCCACTGCTCGACCTCGTGCCGGCATGGATTGCTTCGCTTCGCTCGCAATAACGGAACGTGCGGCTGTCGTGGAATCCAACATCACAACGTTATATCCTCTGCCCGCGCCGGTTACTTCATCGGCCAGACGGCTTCGGCGACGGCCGCCTGCGGCGGGAAGATCGTAACGAACTTGCCGCCGATATATTGCAGCAGCACCGGATCGGCGTCGTTGTTCTGGCCCATGTCGTCGAACTTCACGCGCTTCCAGGGCATGATGGTCACCTCGCCCGGCATGTCGGTCGCGACCAGCGCCTCGCGGATCTTCTCGCCATCGGTGGACTTGGCGCGGTTGATGGCATCAGCCATCACGATCAGGCCCATGAACTGGCGCGACGAATAGTCGTTGAAGTCCTTGCCCGACTTCTCCTTGAACATCGCGTTGATCTTGCCGACCATCGGCCGCTTGGCGGCGAGATCGAGCGAGAAGCTGCCGCGCGAGATCACGCCTTCGAGCTTGTCGCCGACCGCGTCATACAGCGCTTTCTCGGAGAAGCCGGCGTCCTGTGCCACGATCGCATTCGGCTTGTAGCCGAGCTCGGCCATGGTCTTCACCAGGAGGATGCCGTCGGTGGTGTAGCTCGAGGGCATCAGCACGTCGGCATTACCAGCCTTGAGCTGCTGCACCTCGGCCGACAGCGACGGCGAGTTGGCGCGGTACTTGATGTCGGCAACGATCTTGTAGCCGCGCTCGCCCGCGAGCTTGGTCTGCGCGTTGCCGGAGTCGGTGCCGAAGATCGTATCCTCATGGAACAGCGACAGGGTGTTGATCTTGGTGCCCTTCTTCTTCATCGCATCGAAGAAGTCGAACATCGCGGTCGAGAACATCTCGTCATGAGGTGCTGCGCGGAAATAGAATTTCAGGCCGCGGCGATGCAGGCTCGGCGAGGAATTGTCGGCCGAGATGAACGGAATCTGGTAGCGCTCGCAGATCTGGCTGACGGTGACGGCAACCGCGCTCTGGTAGGTGCCGACGATGGCGCAAACCTTCTCCTGCGTGATCAGGCGCTCGGCTTCGGCGCGGCCCTTCTGCGGATCGGCCTGGTGATCGGCGAAGACGAGGCGGACCTTGGCGCCGCCGAGGCCGGACAGGCCCTCGCCTTTGGCGAGCGGCAGCTCGAAATCATAGTTCTTGTTGATGATGTCGGCCGCGGTCTCGAATGCCTTTTGCGCGTCGACGCCAATCTGGGCGCTGGCGCCGGACAGCGGATAGATCACGCCGATCACCACCTCACTGGTTTGCGCGCGCGCAGCGATCGGCGCGAGCGCGGCGGCAGCGGTGGCTCCAAGCAACACATTGCGGCGAGTGATCGTCATTTGCGGAAATTCCCCCTTAATTGAAGCGTAGCTCTCGAATGAAACGGATGACGGTTGCGGTAAAGCCTCAAGAAACGGCAGGCGCTGCCCATTCGAGCACGATCCGATTTAGACGGAATCGGATCATGCAGCATGATCTTTTCGGAAAACCGGTTTCCACTTTTTCGGATCATGCTCTACAGCACCGCCAATTGTTTGTTCCTGAGATCGGTGATCAGCATCAGTCCCGGCGCATGCGTGATTGCGAATGGCAGCTTTGCACTCGCGATCACCGCCTGCGGGGTCACGCCGCATGCCCAGAATACCGGGATCTCATCGGCTTCGACCTGAACCGGATCGCCATAGTCGGGCTTTGCAATGTCGTCGATGCCGATCAGGTGCGGATGGCCAAGATGCACGGGCGCACCGTGCACGGAGGGAAAACGCGAGGTGACCTGCACCGCGCGGATCGCATCGGCCGGTTTGAACGGACGCATCGACACTACCATCGGTCCCGCGAACGGGCCCGCTGGGCGGCAGGCAATATTGGTGCGGTACATCGGCACCCGCACGTTGCGCTCGATGTGGCGGATCGGCAGGCCCTCGTCCATCAGCGCTTCTTCGAACGAGAACGAGCAGCCGAGCACAAAGGCGACGAGATCGTCGCGCCAATGCTGCATGATGTCGGTCGGCTCCTCCACGACCTCGCCGTCGCGCCAGACGCGATAGCGCGGCACGTCGGTGCGGATGTCGAGGTCGAGGCCGAGCGCAGGAATGCTGACATCGCCGACTTCAGACATGCCGATGATCGGGCACGGCTTCGGGTTGAGCTGGCAGAAGCGGTGGAAGGCGCCGGCGAGCGTTTCCGGCAGGATGGCCAGGTTGCCTTGGACAAAGCCGTTCGCCACCCCGGCAGTACTCGAAGCCATCCCGTTGCGGCAGGCCAAGCGGGCCTCTCGGCTCGGAAGCATGGTGTCGGTGTAACCGGCTTGCTGCACTGCCACAAAAACAGTCATTAAATCGACCTGCCTAATATCTCAACAAGTGCAGCCAACACCAAGCGTGCTATAAAGTCTAATCTTCCTTTCTAATCGAATTCGATAAATCCAACTTATCGGATAGGAAAAAGCTTCCAATGCTTGATTTCAGGTCGATCGAAACGTTCCTCTGGGTGGTCAAGCTCGGAAGCTTCCGTGGGGCGGCTCAGCGGCTCAACACGACCCAGCCGGCGATCTCCCAACGCATCGCCCAGCTCGAACGCGAGCTGGGCGTGAAGCTGCTCAACCGCGACCATCGGGTGGCCTCGCCGACGCCGAGCGGCCGGCAGATGATGGTCTATGCCGAGAAGCTGATCGGGCTGCGCTCGGAGATGATGGCGGAGATCGGCGACCGCTCCGCGATGCGCGGCGTGCTGCGGCTCGGTGTCGCCGAGACCATCGTGCACACCTGGCTGACGCGCCTCGTCAAGAGCGTCAACGAGGTCTATCCGAACCTGTCGCTCGAAATCGAGGTCGACATCACGCCGAATTTGAGCGCGCGGCTGCTCGCGCAAGAGATCGAGCTCGCCTTCGTGGTGGGGCCGCTGTCGGCGTCGGGCGTGCAGAGCCGCGTGCTCTGCGACTATCCGATCGGATTTCTGGCGAGCCCGGCGCTTGGCCTCGGCAACGGCCCGGTGGCGCGGCGCGACCTGGCGCGCTTTCCGATCATCACCTTTCCCCGCAAGACAGTGCCTTACGAAAGCGTACGCGCGGTGTTCGAACGGCCGGACCTGCCGCCGATCCGGCTGCACGCCAGCGCCTCGCTGGCAACGGTGATCCACATGGCGATCGAAGGGCTCGGCATTGCCGTGATCCCGTCAGCCATCGTCGAGAACGAACTCGCCGACGGACGGCTGCAACTGCTCGATACCGACATCAAGATGGCGCCGCTCACCTTCAACGCAAGCTGGCTCACCTCTCCCGATATTGCCGCAGTCGAGCGCGTCGCCGATCTCGCGCGCCAGATCGCGCAAGCGAGCCCGTCGGTTGACGAGGCGCTGCGGGCGCGTCATTGAACAAGACAATCACCGTCATTCCGGGGCGATGCGTTAGCATCGAACCCGGAATCTCGAGATTCCGGGTTCGCCCTTCGGGCGCCCCGGAATGACTGCGAAAAGGTAACAAGCGCATGAGCCGAGCCGCATCCAACCTGCAGATCGATTCCGCCCGCCTCTGGGGCACGATTCACGAAACCGCCAAATTCGGCGCGACGCCGAAAGGCGGCGTGCGGCGGCTGACCTTGAGCGCCGAGGATAAGCAGGTGCGCGACTGGTTCCGCAAGGCCTGCGAGGACGCAGGCTTGGAGGTTCACGTCGACGCGCTCGGCTCGATGTTCGGCCTGCGCAAGGGCCGCGACATGTCGAAGCCGCCGATCGGGCTCGGCTCGCATCTCGACACCCAGCCGACCGGCGGCAAATATGACGGCGTACTTGGCACTCTGGCCGCGCTCGAAGTCGTGCGCACGCTCAACGATGCCGGCATCGAGACCGAGATGCCGATCTGCATCTGCAACTGGACCAATGAAGAGGGCTCGCGCTTCGCACCGGCAATGATGGCCTCCGCCGCCTATGTCGGCGATTTCACCACTGACGACATCCTGTCGCGCAGGGATGCCGAGGGCGTCACGGTCGGCGAGGCGCTTGACAGCATCGGTTATCGCGGCACGACGCCGGTCGGCACGCAAAAATTCTCGGGCTTCGTCGAGTTGCATATCGAGCAGGGCCCGATCCTGGAAGCCGAGAACAAGACCATCGGCGTGGTCGATTCCGGCCAGGGCGTCTTGTGGTACGACGGCAAGATCACCGGCTTCGAGAGCCATGCCGGCTCGACGCCGATGCCGCTGCGACGCGACGCGCTGGCGACGTTGTCGGAGATCGTGCTGGCAATGGAGAGCATCGCCAGGAAGCACGGGCCGAACGCGGTCGGCACCATCGGTGAAGCCGTGATCGCAAATCCCTCGCGCAACGTCATTCCCGGCGAGATCGCCTTCACCCTCGACTGCCGCAGCGCCGATGCCGCCATCATGGACGCGCTGGACAAGGACCTGCGCGCAGCCATTGCCGAGATCGCGGCGCGACGCAAGGTCGAGGTCACGCTCGACCTGGTCTGGCGCAAGCCGCCGACGCATTTCGATC
This sequence comes from Bradyrhizobium sp. 31Argb, assembly GCF_043638955.1. Classification (NCBI taxonomy): domain Bacteria; kingdom Pseudomonadati; phylum Pseudomonadota; class Alphaproteobacteria; order Hyphomicrobiales; family Nitrobacteraceae; genus Bradyrhizobium; species Bradyrhizobium sp. 31Argb. Next base: position 17,536 of record NZ_JBEGDB010000137.1, read on the forward strand.
CCAAGCTGGTCGATGCCGTCGAGAACGCCGCGAAGCAACTCGGCTATTCGCACCGGCGCATCACCTCGGGCGCCGGCCACGACGCCTGCAACCTCAACGCGGTGATGCCGGCGGCAATGGTGTTCGTGCCCTGCAAGGACGGCATCAGCCACAACGAGCTCGAGGACGCAACCCAACCCGATTGCGCCGCCGGCGCCAACGTGCTGATGCATACAGTGCTGGCGCTCGCCGGCGTCGCGTCCTGATCGGTCCACCAAGCAAGACGGAGAAGTGCTGTGCGCGGGGTTTTTGTCGACGCCAATGAATCGCTTGCGGTGATCTTCGAGCGGCTGGAAAAACCCGGCGACCCCGAGGTGCGCGTGCACCGCGATCCGGACGTCACTTCCGACCAACTGCCAAAAGTGCTCGACGGCGCCGAGATCGCCGTCATCGACCACACCGCGCTGCCGACCGACATCGCGAAGCAATGCACCGGGCTCAAGCACGTTGTGTTCCTCGGCACCGGCGCGCGCAGCTACATGAATCCGGAGGAGCTCGCCGAGCTCGGCATCTCCGTGCATCTGATCAAGGGCTATGGCGACACCGCCGTGGCGGAATCCGCTGTTGCGCTGATGTGGGCCTCCGCGCGCGTGCTGGCACAGATGGACCGCGAGATGCGCGCCGGCAATTGGCTGCGTGAGGACGGCATGCAGCTCACCGGCAAGACGCTCGGCCTGATCGGCTTCGGTGGCATCGCGGCTGAAGTCGCACGCATCGCGCTCGGATCGGGAATGCGCGTGATCGCCTGGAACCGCTCGCCGAAGAGCTATCCGGGCGTCGACTTCGTCGATCTCGACACGCTGCTCGCGCAGAGCCATGTCGTGTCGCTGCATCTTCTGCTCAACGACGACACGAGGGGCTTCATCACCCGCGAGCGCATCGCCGCGATGAAGCCGGGCGTCATCTTCGTCAACACCGCCCGCGCCGCCATCGTCGACGAAGCCGCGATGATCGATGCGCTGAAGTCAGGCCACATCCGCCACGCCGGCCTCGATGTCTTCACCGTCGAGCCGCTGCCCGCCGATCATCCGCTGACGAAACTGCCGAACGTGACGCTCTCGGCGCATTCCGCCTTCCGCACGCCGGAGGCCAGCGAGAACCTCCTGCAAGCAGCGTGGGAGCATTGCCGGCGCATCGTGAAGTCGTAGGGTGGGCAAAGCGAAGCGTGCCCACCATTCCTTGCGACGCTCTTGACGGTGGGCACGCTTCGCTTTGCCCACCCTACGAGGCTCCCGCACACTCCGCCCTCATCCTGAGGAGCCGCACAGCGGCGTCTCGAAGGATGGGCCGCAGGCGAGATCGGGGCCTCATGGTTCGAGACGGCGCGAAGACGCGCCTCCTCACCATGAGGAGCCAGCTCAATCCACCATCTCAGCGACCGCCTTGCCGCAAGTCTCCGTGTCGGCATTGCCGCCGAGGTCGCGGGTGCGGAGCGTGCGTTCGGCAAGCGTGCGCTCGATCGCGCCGACCACCGCATCCGCCGCCTGCTTCTCGCCGAGATGCTCCATCATCATCGCGCCCGACCAGATCATGCCGATCGGATTGGCGATGCCCTGCCCTGCGATATCGGGCGCCGAGCCGTGCACCGGCTCGAACACCGACGGGAAATCGCCTTCCGGATTGATATTGCCCGACGGCGCAATGCCGATGGTGCCGGTGCAGGCCGGGCCGAGATCGGAGAGGATATCCCCGAACAAATTGGAGCCGACCACGACGTCGAACCAGTCCGGATGCAGCACGAAGTTCGCGGTCAGGATGTCGATGTGGTACTTGTCCCACTTCACCGACGGATAGGTCTTGGCCATCGCCTCCACGCGCTCGTCCCAATAGGGCATGGTGATGGAGATGCCGTTCGACTTGGTCGCCGAAGTCAGATGCTTCTTCGGCCGCGACTGCGCCAGATCGAAGGCGAATTTCAGGATGCGGTCGACGCCGATGCGCGTCATCACCGTCTGCTGCGTCACGAACTCGCGCTCGGTGTCCGGGAACATCCGGCCGCCGACCGATGAGTATTCGCCTTCGGTGTTCTCGCGCACCACCCAGAAGTCGATATCGCCGGGCTTGCGGTTCGCGAGCGGCGACGGCACGCCCGGCATCAGCCACACCGGGCGCAGGTTGACGTATTGGTCGAACTCACGCCGGAACTTGATCAGCGAGCCCCACAGCGAGACATGATCCGGAATCTTGGCCGGCCAGCCGACCGCGCCGAAATAGATCGCGTCGTGCTTGCCGATCTTCTCCTTCCAATCGTCAGGCATCATCTGGCCGTGCTTCGCGTAATAGTCGTAAGAGGCGAAATCGAAATGGTCGAACTGCACGGCAACGCCATGTTTCTTCGCGGCGGCCTCGAGCACGCGCAAGCCTTCGGGCATGACTTCCTTGCCGATGCCGTCGCCGGGAATGACCGCGATCCGATACTGTTTCTTTGCGTTGGCCATGAAGAACACCCTTGTGATTTGCCCGGCTTGAGGCGCCGTCTATTCTCGAGCCCTGCAATGGACCAAACTTCGCCTTGGCGCAACGCTGCAGTGCAATGTTGACCGCCGTCCCACCTGCCGCCTACCAATTTCGCCGACTTTTTCCAATCCTCTCCAGCACAGCGAGTATTGCCATGGACCTGCATCTGCGCGGCAAGCGCGTCTTGATCACCGGCGCCTCCAAGGGCATCGGCGCGGCCGCCGCCGAGGCCTTTGCCGAGGAAGGCTGCCATCTGCTGCTGGCCGCCCGCAGCGGCGACCAGTTGAAGGCGCTGGCCGACCGCCTGCGCTCGGTCCACCAGATCGATGCCGCCACATCCGTCGTCGACCTGCGCAAGCCGGAGGATCTGACGCGATTGGCAAGAGAGGCTGCCGATATCGACATCCTCGTCAACAACGCCGGCGATATCCCCGGCGGCTCGATCGACAAGATCGATGAGGCGACCTGGCGGCACGCCTGGGAACTCAAGGTGTTCGGCTATATCAACCTCACCCGCGCGATCTACGCGCAGATGAAGGCCCGCGGCGGTGGCGTGATCATCAATGACATCGGCGCCGCCGGCGAGAAGTTCGATGCCAACTACATCGCCGGAAGCGCCGGCAACGCCGCGCTGATGGCGCTGACCCGCGCGCTCGGCGGCAAGAGTCTCGCCGACAATATCCGCGTCGTCGGCATCAATCCCGGTCCCGTCGGCACCGACCGTCATGTCACGCTGCTCAAGACCCGCGCCAAACATCAGTTCGGCGACGAGAACCGCTACAAGGAATTCCAGAAGAGCCTGCCGCTCGGCCGTCCCGCCCACGCGCGCGAGATCGCCGACCTCATGGCTTTCCTCGCGTCCGACCGCGCGGGTTATACGTCGGGCGTGATCTACACGGTGGACGGCGGCATCAGTGCGGGGTGGTGATGGATTCGATCGTAGCCCGGGTGAAGCGAACAGGCTGGGCAAGAATTGGGATCAGGCGACCAAGTGGAGACTGAAGGGACTTGGCGCGGGATTTTGATGCAGGCGG
>NZ_JBEGDB010000138.1:0-20928 GCF_043638955.1 Bradyrhizobium sp. 31Argb
AGGCTTCCTCCTAAAAGAAAGCCTTGAATCACGTTCAATCTGATTTGAGAATCCCAAGAGTCCACACGGCCTAGTCGGAAAATCGACTCCCGCTCAATGGCTGACAGATTTTTCACGGCCGACCAATCACTTCGACGCCCTGCACCTGCTTCGTATCTACGCTTTCGATGCGAAACCCCGCCGGAAGAGGCGAGGGACGTTCCGGAGCGGGCGGTTGCCGTCAATCCGCCCTCGTCCGATGTCTACTCTGATCTCGGTACCGCGCTTTTGAGCTGAGGCGCTATGACGACGCGCGACGATGGCGGTTCAACCTGATTCCTTCGTGTCGTCGCGAGCAGGCAAAAGCACTCGCGGTCGGTTACTGTTTTATTCAGTTGTAATGCCCGACCGTGTGCTGGGCATCACACGTGAGTGTGGCCGAGACCGGCCAACTGCGCCTGCTCAGCCAGCACCGTCTCGTAGAGATCGAAATAGGCCTTCGCCATCGCCTCCGCGGTGAACAGCGCCAAGTAGCGGGCACGGGCGCGCGCGCCCATGGCGGCGGCCATCGCCGGGTTCTCCCAAAGCCGGCACATCGCCGCGCCCAGTGCCGCGGTGTCGCCGCCCGGCACGATGAAGCCCGTCTCGCCCTCAAGATTGACATGGCTCGTGCCGGTGCCGATCTCGCAGGAGATCATCGGCTTGCCCGCGCGCGCCGCTTCCAAGAGCGCCACGCCGAAGCCTTCCGAGCGCAGGTGCGAGGGAAACACGAAACCGTCGGCGAGCGAGAGCACCGCGTCCTTGTCACGTTCGTCAAGCTCACCGAGAAGCGTCAAGTTGGCCGGGCGGTTCCTCTCCAGCTTGGTTGCCATTTCGCCCGAGCCCACGACCACCACCGGCAGCCCGGTTGCCCGTGTCGCTTCGACCAGCACGGTGAGCCCTTTGTAGTAGCGGAGCGCCCCGACGAAGAGCAGGAAGCGTGCCCCGAGCCGCTCGCGCCAGGAGGCAGCGCGCGCCGGTTCCACTCGTTCCATCTCGGCGATGCCGATGGGGATGACCCCGAGCCGGTCGGCATAGTGAGGCAACACCGGGCTTGTTTGCGCATAGGCCGGCGAGGTGGCGACGATGCGATCCATGGCCGCGAGAAAATGGTGCATCAGCGGCGCATAGAACCGGCCGAGTAGGCGCTGGCGCACCACGTCGGAGCGATAGGTGACGATGCTAGGCCGGCCGGCATTGCCGTAGAAGTGCAGCAGGTCCATCAGCGGCCAGGGAAAATGGTAGTGGACGAGGTCCGCCTCGCGAGCGAGTTCGCGAAAGCGGCTGAAGGCTCTGAAGGAGAGGCTGGTCGAGGCGAGGTGAATGTCTTCGCGGGCGCGGTGCGAGAGGTGGGTGCCTACCTGCACGCTAGCTGGACCTCCGTTGGGACTCAGCGAGAAGACCTGTGAGGCGGCGCCGAAGAGCTTCGTGCCCTCGCAGATCTCGTAGATCACCCGCGCCACGCCGTCGAAATTGTCCGGCAGGTACGTCTTGTAAACATGGAGTATGTTCACGGCGTGGCCGCCTTCTCCGCGCTGGCGGCGCGGGATGCCGGATTGCCCGCTTGCGTGCGCAATGATGGCCGAGGTCGTGGCAACGCCGCCTTTTCTCTCACGCGGCACCCTCGCGTACGCCTGCGCCCGCAACGCCGACCTCGATCCCCCCGGCGGACGCGATGGCCGCGCGCATGCCATTGATGAAGCGTGCGCGGGTGAACTGCGCCGCGCGCGCTTCGCAGGCCCGCCGCATCGAAAGCGCCCGCGGCGCCGTCAGCCAGTCCACTGCCGCCGCGATGTCCTCCGCCGTGAAGCCTGCCGGCAGCAGCAGCCCAGTCTCCCCATCGAGCACAGTCTCCAGCAGGCCGCCCTCGGCGACACCGATCACTGGCTTGCCTGCAGCCATGGATTCCACGGGTGACATGCCGAAATCTTCGTCCTTGGGCACGTAGATCGTAGCGACGGCACCCGCCACTAGCGAGCGCAATTCGCGTTCGTCGGTCCAGCCGACGAAGCGGATGTTTGGCGCTTCGGCCGCTCGACGCCGCAACGCCTCGGCGTCGTCGCCGCCCGAGGCGACGACCAGCTGCTTGCCGGGCAGCGCGCGGAAGGCATCAATGATCCTGTCGACGCGCTTCAGCGCCACCAGCCGCGCGGTCGAGAGATAGTAGCCCTGCGGCTCAGCGAAGGCGAAGCCCTCGGTGTCGCAGGGCGGATAGACCACGATGCTGTCTCGGCCGAGAAAGCGCTGAATCCGGCCGCGGACGTTTTCGGAATTGGCGACGATCAGGTGCATGCGGCCGACCGCGCGCTCATAGGCGCGCTGGAAGGCAGCGCCTATGCTCGCAAGGCCGAGCTTCTTCACCGGGGCGAGATTCCGTCGGCGAACGACTCGCGTTGATCGTAGAGGAAGCGCGGGGGTGTGTGGCAGTAATAGATGTTCCTGCCCGGGCGGTCCGCTGCCGGGGCGGCGAAGGGGGCGCAAACCCCTGAGAAGATACGAGTGTCGATGCTTTCTGCGCGCGCGCGCTGGCGCGCGAAGGCGAAGGCCAGCGCTGGCGCGTGCAGGCCGTAGCGGCGCAGGAGCGGCGAAAGGTTCAAATCGAGGCTCTCGGCGAGGAACAGCGTCCGCTCATAGCTTTCCGGCGTGGTGTAGCCATAGGTGATAGAGGCGCCAAGCGCCTGCGCCAGCTCGAGCACCAGCCGCTCGCCGCCGCCGCGGATTGCGAAATAGTCGTGGAAGACGGCAGCAGACGTGAAGCTGCGTTGATTGATCATTTTGCGAACCGTACGGGCGAGGCTGCTGCATTTGTCCTGTGGCGGTCTGGTTTTCTAAGTTGCGCCGGGCCGTCTTGCAATGCGCGGCATTTCCTTCGATCCACAATCCCTTCCAGCCAAGCATGAGCGGTAATCGGGTGGTGTTCTCCGATCCATCTTCGACGCCGATCTCGATGAATCTGTTTGACGTAGTGCCGATCCTCGAAAAGATTTCGGCGATTGTTGCGTCCTCGCAGGACTGCGAAAATATGTGCGCGTTGTACTTGGCCACGAACCGGGGGCCGTATTTGCGAAGCTGGCGCTCCAGCAGGTGGTCCTCGAAATCGATCGCCTCGAATTCCTTCGAGAGCCAAGTGTGGACCCGAATACTCTCGAGATGCTGCGCGTTCCAGTCGCTGGGGACCAGTTCGCTCGCGAGCTTGCGGACTTCTTCGCTTTCGCCGATGCGCCTGGCGGCGCCACCATCCTGCCGATCGCAGGCAGCGGCGAAAGAAGCTACGCGACGCCAAAACTCTTCTCTGGCGAGACCGTCCGCCGGATAACGAATCCGATTGTGTCAAGACGAGGGTTCGCTATCGCAGCTCGGATGTCGTTGCGAGCGCATCGTGTGGCTGCATTTTCACTTCGTCGGCAGCCAGCGCTTCATCTCCGATCAGCTTCCCGTGTTCCATGATCAGCCGGCGGGTGCAGAATTGCCGCACCATCCCCTCGGCATGACTCGCCAGCAGCACAATGGGGGTACGCCTGAACAGGCTCTCAATCCGCTGCTGCACCTTGTGCTGGAAATTGGCGTCACCGGCGCCGATGCCTTCGTCGATCAGGAGGATATCCGATTCCACGGCGGTGGAAACTGCGAACGCGAGACGCGTGAACATACCGGCGGAATAGGTGCGCACCGGCAGTTCCAGGAACTCACCCAGCTCAGTGAAATCGGCGATTTCCTCGACCTTCGATGCGATCTCGCGCCGGCTCATGCCGAGCATGTAGCCGCGCAGGTAGATATTCTCGATACCGGTCGCCTCGAAGTCCATTCCAGCAGTGGAATCGAGGAGCGCGCCGACCTTGCCCTCGATAAGGATGGAGCCCGCTCGCGGCTTGTAGATGCGGGAGAGGACGCGGAGCAGGGTCGTCTTGCCCGAGCCGTTGTGTCCGGACAGGGCGACGCGCTCGCCCTCGCGGATTTCGAGATTGAGGCCGTCGATCGCACGCACCGAAACGATGTCGCGGGCGCCGGTCATCACCCGTCCCCCGGTCGCCTGCGCAAGAATCCGGTTGCGCAGCGATCGCGCACTGGTGCCAAAAATAGCGAATTCGACCGAAAGATTAGTGATGCAAATGTGCGTCACGCCTCACACCCAGTAGGAGATGCGTGCGTGGGCGCGGCGATAGAGCCAGATAGTGAAGGCGAGGCCGACGATCGCGAGCCCGATGCAGAACAGCCAGCTTTGCACCGGAGGCTGTGTGCCGAGGAGGGGTTCGCGAACAATTGCGAGCAGATGGTAGAACGGATTCAACGCCACGAACGCGGGCCGATGCGACATCACCGAGGGTGACCAGAAGACCGGCGTCACGAAGAACACCACCTGGATGACGTTAGTGATTACCTGGGGCATGTCGCGATAGCGGGTCGACAGAATGGCCGAGGCAAGAGCGATCCAGGCTGTGTTGATCAGAAACAGAATGAAGCCAGGCAGGAACAGGATCGCGCTCCAGTCCAGCGAGATCCGAAACACAGCGACGATGAAGACATAAATGGCCATGTTGAACAGCCAAATGAACACGTTGCGCGCCATCATGCGGTAGAAGTGGACGCTCACCGGCACAGGCACGTTGCGGATGAAGCTTTCTGCGGAGATGAAGGCCCGCGCGCCCTCGTTGATGCAATTCGTCAGCAAGCCCCAGAAGATGATACCGATGGCGATATAGGGTAAAGTTTGGGCGACGTCCTGCTTGAACAGTGTGGAGAACACCAGGCCCATCGCCCCGATCATGATACCCATGGTCAGCGTGAGCCAGAATGGGCCGAGCATTGAGCGGCGGAAGCGCTGGCGGATGTCGTGGTACGCGAGATGGCCCCACAGCGGATAGCGCTGCGCGCCATCCATCAGGTCCGCTATGGCCTGCTGTGGCACAGCCTCCGCCGTGATGCGGGCGACGGGTTTTCCGAGGTCAAAATTGGCAGATGTCACGGTCAATCAGGAGCGCCCAATGCTAAGGGGAGCGGATTACGCCACCCTTAGGATTATTGCTGGCGTAAAGCAACTGCGGATAAGCTGATGATCTGCCAGCATTGTTGAGCTGTAAGGACCGCTTCGGCATTCAGGCTACGGGTCGAGCGAAAGAAAAAGACGATTCCTGACGGTTCGGCGAGAGCCTTTCACCGAGCGTTTCGGATAGCAGACCCGTGCGGCTCGCTCGCGGCCGCGCGCAGCGCCGCCAGTATCGTGCTTCGACTTTTCAGCACGAAGTTTTCCGCCGCGGCCAAGGCTCGGACTCCCATTGTATTTCGAAATTCGACGTCGTGGTAGAGCCTCCGCAATGCGCTCGCGGCTTCCGTGATACTTGGCTCTGCCCAGCAGCCAAGGGATCGATCATAGACGCCTTGGGGATCGTCAACTAAGACCTGGTGGCTGTCGATCAGGATGCTATCGTGCGACGACATGAAATCTATGTTGCCTGACCACTTTGTAGCAATCACTGGCTTGCCCGCGGCCATCGCTTCGAGAATCGTGAGACCGAAGCCTTCAGATCGATGCAGGGAAACGTAGACGTCCGCAGCGTCGATCGTCAGGTTCATCGGAATCGAAACATCTGAGATCAGGTGAATGTTATCGTGCCCAGCGATTTGGCGCTGCAATGCCTCGGCACCGCGCGGATAGGCGTGGAGATCAAGACAGCGCAGCACAAGACGGGCTGAAGGGTTGTTCCCGAACGCCTCTTTGAAAGCGGCAAGCGCCGCTATAGGATTCTTGCGCTCGAAATTCGACTGCATGGCGAAGCCAAAGGCAACGACAAATGCGGATTCCGGCAGATCCAACATCAGCCGGGCTGCCCTCCTGGCGTCAGCAGTTTGACCATCCCTTGACCTCAGGGAAGCGACGTGAGGCACCACGCGCACCGGCCGGTCAATGGCGCGGGAGAAAGCGTCGGCGGAGAAGCTGGACGGTGCCCAAATTTCGTGAAGAAAGCGCGCTCCGTCGATCCAACCAGGAGGTACTGTCTCCAGTTCCCAAGCCCAATATCCGATCATCAGCTTCTTGCGAACGCGAGCCTGACCTATGCGCCAGAGGGCCCGTGTCACCTGTGGCCCATTGATGTGCAAAATAAGAATGCCGCGGCCATCCCTCGGATCGGACCCGAAGTTTTCAAAAGGAACATCTGCGTTGACTTTGAAGTGCTTACTCAGATCTATCGTGCCAACCCGGTATCCTGCTTGTTGCAGGGCGGAGATGCACAGTCGTGCCGATTGACCGAGCCCTGTCGGGCTCTTGAGCAGGCCGGCTACAACGATGTTGTCGAGCTCGGGGACTGCCTCGCCGGCCGTTGGTATGAGGCGACGTAGCAGGTCCGATTTGATTTCCGCCAGCCGAAGCTGCCATCCCGGCGGGACTGCTTCGCTCGACAGCCGAGTGGCCATATCGTTTCTCATGCCGTATAAGAATTTCTGCAGGTCGTAAGCTGTAGCTGGAAGGAGATACCGATTCCCGCACGGTCACTAATGGAATATCTGATCGATTCGCGGCAGGCGGTTGACAGAGCTATAGAGGACGACTGCGGTTCCAAAGTAGATCGCGCCGTTGCCATCATCGTTGCGGCACTCGCTCAAGGCAAGCCCATGGTGTGCGGCAACGGCGGTTCGGCTAGCGATGCCATGCACATCACGGGAGCGCTTTTCGGACGTTTCCTGAAGGAGCGCAACGCCATCAATTGCGCGATGTGGTATTCGGTTCGGGTGATTACCCGATGCGCGAAGTGACGCCTCTGTCGCAGGAGGCACTGTAATCTGGGATGTTCGAACGTGTTGTCGGGCACTCGTTGGGGGCGGTGGTGACTTTAAAGGTTCTCATAATCTCGTCGCATCGCACGAATTGCGGCATCGCCGCCTATAGCGAGGTGCTCAAGACGCTACTCGAAACGCGTTTTGAGGTAACCATTGCTCCTCTGGATCAAACGATCTTAAAGCGCACGGAACCGCACGTCGTTACCGCGGGTGATCAGCAAATCAGGGCTATTTGCGACAGCTTTGAGAAATACGACGTCGTCAATCTCCAATGGGAGCCGGGGCTTTTGGGCGGCCGGGATCTCGATATGGCTCGCCGCTTCGAGATGATAATCGATGCAGCGGACCGGTTGGTGCTGACTGTGCACACTGCAGTCCCATACCCCGAGGGCCGTGGTCCTATTGACTTTGCTCGATTTGTTCGGAATCGCGGTTGGCGGCGGGCTGCCAGATTTCCGTTTCATCAGCGTTTCGAAAGACTAACTTACAAGGCGATTGAAAAACGCGCGCGATCGCCGCGACCTTTCTTTGTCGCTACTCACACCCAGCGTGAGCGTGACTTCTTCAAGCAGGTGGCGCGGGTACCTCATGTTTTTGATCATCCGTTATGCCACCTCCGCGCCCGCTGGCCTTCTCAACTGGAAAAGGAAGGGCCAGCCGTGCGTGAGGAGCTTGGCAAGCGTTTCCCTGGCAAAAATACGTTCATTGGCGTTTTCGGATTTTTGTCGGAATACAAAGGCATTATGACTGCCATTAAGGCCATGAGGCACCTCGGACCGGAGTATCAGCTCTTGATATACGGAGGCGTGCACCCCGAGACGATCAAGCCCAAGGCCTCGATTGATCCTTACATCAAGCAAATCCTGGAGGAGATCGAGCGGGGGGAGTCTGGGACTCGGGGTAATCCTAAGGCTAATTCTGATCTGCTCGGCAGGATCAGTTTCTTGGGCGCCCCGAGAGCCGACTATGATTTTGCATTGGCTGTGAAGGCCGTTGACATCTGCCTCTTTCCATATCTCGAGGTAGGGCAGAGCGGATCCGGCCCGGCCTCACATGCAATCGAACTTGGCAAACCCACCATTCTCACGCGCACACGTGCCTTCGTCGAGCTGGAGAAATATTTCCCTGCACAGTTCGAGATGATAGACGTCGGCAATTATATCGAGCTCGCTCAAACGATTGGGAAGTTGAGTCAAACCAAGAACACAAGGCCACAGCCCGGCTACAATTCCGAAACATTGGCAAACTTCTACGGGGACCTGTTCAGTCGTTGTGCAGGTGCCCAGGGAGGTCATCAGAGCCTCACGAACCCGGAACCTATTACGCTGAGAGCGGCGGAGTGAAAAAGCCGCCCGCGAGCCATCGATACTGTCTTTTTCGTCCGCGAACGATTATGAAGCCTCACCACCTTCAATAAACGATCCCCGACGGGCGAAAGCTACCATGAACGGCGTATATCTCGGACGTGACCGCCTGCTGGTCCACACAAATTGGGGGGCCAAGTTGGTAGTCCCCTCCTTTAATATCGACGTGGCTCTCGGCGTGATCCGCGATGGTGTTATCGAGCCCTGGACAACCAGGCTGGTTCAAGAATTGCTCGGCGAGGGGCAGCATTATTTAAATGCCGGCGGAAATTTTGGCTACTATATGGTTCTAGGCGGGCAGCGGGTGGGGCCGTCCGGATCGGTGAAGGTCGTTGAGCCAAACCCTTACATCGTTCCGTACCTGATGATGAACGTGTTCTACGGCGGCATACCTGATCGCACGCACGTGTATAAATGCGCCCTTGGCAATACAACGGGTGAGACCATCACGTTTGCCTTCGATCCGCAATATCTCGGTGGTGGTGGTGCCAGCCGTGAGAGCGGCCAGACGTTTGTGGTTGACAGTTTCGAGGATGCTCGTTGGTCCGCGGAATCGATTTCGCCGCTGTTCGATGAGAATGACCGTCTCATCTTGGGCAAAGGGCTGATGCTTCATTTCGAGACCAAGACGCGTACGATCGACGCAATTTGCGATGGCGGGCCACCGCTGGATCTGATCCACTTGGACATCGAGGGCGCCGAGCCCTTGGCGCTGGCTGGAGCTCGCGAGACCATATCCCGTTCACCGAACCTGCGCCTCATTACTGAATGGTGTGCGAATCATTTTGCGCAAGCGTCGCAGACCTCACAAGAGGCATTTCGCTCGTTCTGGAATCAGGCGGCTGACCTGGGCTTTCGGCCACGACAACTGCTGCCAAAGATTGAACCGGATGGCGGAGTCTATGTTTCGTCTCCCTTAGACTTCGCATATATGACGGAGTTCGCCCCGCACTCTGATTATGTGTGGGTGAAGGCCAGCCACGACCCTTGGGGGAAATGATCGCAAACAAGCGGTTGCCGTTTCCAGCGAATAAAGCTGGGAATGCCGGAGGTGATTTGGTTGAGGTTCGTGGAAATGCATGCGGTTTCGGGCGCTGCTTAATCGCGCCCGGCACGCCATCTCGATCTTGGACTGCGGACGCGTGGTCCACCTGCGATCGGTTTTATTTGCTGATTAATCTGCCAGCAAATGAGTGAACGTCACAACAGTTATGGTTCCGTCCGGAGCGGCGACGGTGGACCACTGCCGAGAAGCATCGGATCGTGGAGGAGAGTTGGGCGCCCGCGGCAAGCGTTGTTGGGGTTGCGCGCCGACATGATCTTCACCCTAATCTGCTTACAGCTTGGCGGCGGCAGGCGCGCTCGGGGTCCTCGCCTGCGAGCCTGAGCCGCCGTCGCGGCAGGATGATGAAGTCCGCTTTGCGGCGGTCTCGGTTACGCCGAACCGGCAGCCGTTGACGGCGCTTACCGGGGGTCTGCGGTGCGATCGAGATCGAGTTCGCAGCCGGGCTCGGATGCAGATCGCAGGCGCGGTTGACGCGGCGACGCTGAAGGCAGCAGTGTTGGCATTGGTGGATGGACCGCCGCGATGATACCGCTGCCGGCGGGCGTGCGGGTATGGCTCGCGACTGGCTATACCGACATGCGGAAGGGTTTTCCGTCGTTGACCCTGCAGGTTCAGGAGATATTGCATCGCGACCCGCTCAGCGGCCACCTGTTTTGCTTCCGTGGTTGTCGCGGCAATCTGCTGAAGGTGATCTGGTATGATGGCCAGGTGTCGTCCCGTTCACTCGGAAGTGAGACCTTTAAGCACGCTGACGAACCGCGGCAGTGGGCCACGACCTCTATCTGCTGAGCGAGGTTGTTGGGCTCTAAGACGAGAACCTCAAGTATCGCGGGTGGTCGGATTGCTTCAGCTATCGGATCGTCGACAACCCGCCACGATTGGGACTGATCCTCGGGGCGCTGGCTGCTTTATTTGGAAACGTCCGCCAAGCTATTGAAATCGTTAGAGGGTTTTTTGGGGCATTTTTCCAAATGCGCTTTGAAATCGTTGAATAATCAAGCGGATTTTGATTTCGCCATTCGGAGGTTCGATCCCTCCCGCCCCCGCCAATCCTAAAAAGATCAGTAAAATCAATGGCTTATATGTTCGAAATATCCGAAGATCGATTGCGTTGAGCAGATCGATTGCGTTGACGAAAATCGAACCTCAAAAACGCGAAAAGGCGCTCGACCTCGCTGTTTAAGTCGCCTGAAACCTCAATCACCGCGTACCCGTTCGGCGCGCGGTTTCACGTCGGGCTATTGCTCGATGTAGCGCGCGATCTCGCTTCTCATCACCACCACCGAGTGGCCGTGTTTCTTGGCTCTGAGATCGCCGCGTGCGACCACGCGGTCGAGTTTCGCAAGCGCGATATCCGCAACTCGGCAGCCGCCTCCTTGCGCGTCAGGAAACACCGTAGTGATGACGATGGTGCCGAGGTCTCGCGCCTAGCCTTGCCTGCCCGCGTCATCATGTCCGCATCCATGGTGCGATCCGTTTTCTTTCGCCTCTTCGACCCCCGGTCGTCCGGTTCCATGACTCTACTGACGGCTGCAACAATTATTCCGCATTGCGTAAGGATGCGATCGGCTAGTTAAACGGGAAACAGGGCCTTCTCGATCGTAGCATTACCAGTTTTGATTCCTCAGCCGATAGGAAACTGGACTCAAAAAGGCTCGGTCGTCTGACCAGTGTCGCGTGAGAGACGCGAGGAAATTGCCTTGGCGGTAGAGCGCTTCATCCCTAAAATCCAGCCACCACCGCCAGGTGCTTCGGAAATCGAGCTCAGTCACTAGGAGTAGAAGCTATGCCCAAGCCGGAAAGCTTCCCAATCGACAAGATTTATGTTCCCGTGAAGAGGAAGAAGGCTGTCAAGCCTGAGCTCGTTCAAGAAATCGCGGAAAGTATTTTAGAAATCGGACAACAAGCCCCCATTCTCGTTCGGCCCGACGAAGGCCGGTTCGTTCTGGTCGAGGGACTGCATCGGTTCGAAGCCTGCAAGGCTCTTGGCGAAAGAACTATCATCGGGGTCTTGGTCTCGGCTGAGATCGTGCATCAAAAGACGCTTTTGTCAGACAGCGCTGAAGCAGAAGCAGAGCGCGACAAGATGGCGCGATTGAAAAGACTGCGCCTCGAAAAGGAGGCTGCCGCGCGATCAGCTGCTGCTTCAGAGGCCGTCATGGAGACGCAATCGGCGGAGCTTTTGCGAAAACCTTCGGAGAAGGGTATCCGGAACGTTCCCAAGGCATCGCGAAGCCAATTAGATCGCAGGACTTCAGGATCAACACCAAGAACGTTGTCGGAATGGCTCACGCAACAAAAGCGCAATGGCGGTCGTTATTGATCGTCCGCTCCGCCGCGACCACCGGCCTCGAGCGGGCTTGAGCCAATAACCTAATGGCCATCTAGGCAATCGTCTTGAGATAGAGGCTCGGGTCGAAATATTTGTTGGCTGGGGTGAAATCCTTGATGCCAGCGTTCGCCATGAAGAAATCGGTGGACTGCTGCAGCCAGTTTGTAATCGTGTTGTCGGAGTATAGCCGCTTCCAGTCGTGCGACGTGAACATCTTCTGCGCCTTGAACGATTCGTTGATATCGGCGAGTGGCGTCTGGCTATAGTGGTTCTTCTGCAGTGCTTCCATCGCTTCCTTGCTGTTCGCGATGATGTGGTCGTTGGCTTCAGCCCATCCCTTGATGAGCTTGGCAAGCGTTTCCTTGTTGGGTTCGTAGTAGTCGTTGCGGGCGGCCCAGCCGCCGATGATGGCAGCCTGCGGATAGTAAGCTGAGGCGTCCGCCAATTTCACCGCGCCCGGAACCTTGTCGCGCACGGTCACATTGAACGGAACCCAGAGCGCTACGGCTGGTACGGCGCCGGAGATGAACGCCGTTACCGCCGCGGGCATCGTCTGGTTCATGAGTTCTATCTCTTTCGGGTCGACATTGTTGGCGCGGAGCGCCTTGTCGAGAAACACATGCGCGGTCGTGCCGGTTGCCGTCGCGATGCGTTTTCCCTTCAAGTCTGCGAAGGATTTGATGCCCTGGTCGGAACGCACCCAAAGTTGAGCGGTAGCCACCTCGATATCGTTGATCAGGAATACCTTGCCTTGCCCGCGCGCCGGGAAGTTCGACAGCACGGCGCCGGTTGCCAGCACGTCAAGACTGCCGCCGATCAGCGCCTGAAAGATCTCGAGGCCGGTGTTGAACTGGCGCAATTCAAGATCGAGCCCCTGTTTATCGAAGGTGCCGCGATCCATGCCGGTCCATATCTGTCCGTCAACGGCAACGGTGTGCAGATAGCCCACCCGAATCTTGGTTTTTGCCTGCGCGATCGCGGGAGCACACGCCGCAAAGCTGCCGAGCCCGATGCCGGCTGCCGCCGTCAGGAATTGCCGTCGATCCATGTGTTTCCCTCCCGCCATCTTGTTATCTATTCCGAAAATGAAACCGGTCGCATTTGCGCCTGCTGTGCCCGGTATTCGCTCATCACGAGCTCTCTGATGTAACTCCTCAGCTCGCCGAACTCCGGCCTTTCCTGAATCGTTTCGTCGCGCGGATAGGCAAAGGGCACGTCGATGATCTTCTTGATCCGCGCGGGACGCGCCGTCACCACGACTATCCGAGAGGCGAGGAAAATCGCCTCTTCGACGGAGTGGGTGATGAGCATGACGGTCTTGCCCTCGGTCGCGAGCACCTTGAGCAGCAGGTTCTGCATGTTGGCGCGGGTCTGCGCGTCGAGAGCCCCGAACGGCTCGTCCATCAGGAGAAATTGCGGCTTCACCGCATAGGCGCGGGCAATAGCCAGCCGCTGTCGCATGCCGCCAGAGAGATGCTTGGGGTAGGAATTCGCAAAATCCCCAAGACCCATGAGATCGATATAGTGGTCGCAGATCGCGTCGCGTTCCGCGACCGGAACACGATTGGCCTTGGGCTGCAGACCAAAGGCGATGTTCTGTTTGACGGTGAGCCAGGGGAAGACGCCGTACTCCTGAAAAATCACGCCGCGTTCCGGGCCGGGGCCCCGGACCGGCTCGCCTTCGAACAGCACCCGGCCTGTGGTCGGCTTCTGAAAGCCGGCCAGCATGCTCATCATGGTGGTCTTGCCGCAACCGGAAGGTCCGATCACCGCAATGAAGTCGCCTTCATGAATGTTGTAGGTGACGTCATCGACGACCGAGAGCCTGCCTTTCGGTGTTTCGAAGGCAAGCGAGACGTGATCGAACTGTGCGCGCTTGGCGGGCTTCACGATGCCGTTCATGCGATGGCCCGCTCCTGCCACACCAGCAATCTGGCGCTGATCCGGCGCAGGATCAGATCCATGATCAGGGCGATGCAGCCGATGCAGATAATTCCGACATAGATCACGTCGAGCAGGAAATAGGTGGATGCGTTCTGGATCATGGCACCAAGTCCGCGCTGCGCGGCGACAAGCTCGGATGCAACCAGCGTTGCCCACGCCACGCCCAGCGCGACCCGCAACGCGGTGAGGATGTGCGGCACCGTCAGAGGGATGATGACCTTGCGAAATATCTCGATCTCGCCGGCGCCCAGCGTCTTCGCGACGCGGATATAGAGAGGCGTGATCTGCGAGACGCCTTCATACATCACGATAACTCCCGAGAAGAACGCGGCGTAGAACAGGATGACGAGCTTTGCCGGCTCGTCGACACCGAAATAGACGATCACGAGCGGGATCAGGGCGATCGGCGGCAAGGCGCGGAAAAAATTGATCATCGGGTCGGCGAGGATGCGCGCCGGCCGATACCAGCCGAGCAGGAAGCCGACGGGCACAGCGACCATGATGCCGAGACTCACGCCCAGAAAGACACGCCGCGTCGACGACCAGATGTCGAGCAGCAGATTGTCGTGCAGCAGGAGATCAGCGAACTTGGCCACAACCTGGTGCGGCGAGGGTATCAGCGCTTCGTTGACCAATCCGCTCCAGCGCACTGCGTACCAAAGCACGACTGCGCCGATCCACGGGATGGACCCCAACAACAAACGTATTGCGGTGCTGCCCTTTATCAAGCGTTTCCAACTGTGTTTGTGATTGATTGATGTATTATCATACGATAAATAGGATGACGATACAAGAGGGCTGTTTCTGCGGGATCCTGCCAATGCCATCGCCGAAATTCACCGTCCGCAACGTCCAGGCCTTCTGCTACCGCTATCCGTTGGCGACGCCGGTAGTGACGTCGTTCGGTCGGATGCTCAACCGGCCGGCGGTGTTCGTTCGTGTCGAAGATGAGGACGGTTACGTCGGCTGGGGCGAGGTCTGGTCGAACTTCCCGTCGACTGGCGCCGAGCACCGGACGCGACTCGTCAACGAGATTCTCGCGCCCGCCATCCACGGTCGCGGCGTCAGCGAGCCGGCGGAGCTGTTCGCGGCGATGACCGAGGGAACCGCGGTACTGGCGCTGCAATCGGGAGAACCCGGTCCCTTTGCCCAGGCGATCGCCGGCATCGATCTTGCGCTTTGGGATATTCATGCGCGGCGCCGCAAGCTGCCGCTGTGGAAATTGCTCGGCGGGACCGGCAACAGAATTAAAGTCTACGCCAGCGGGATCAATCCGATCGACTCGCGGCAGACGGCAGAAGCGGCGTTGCGACGCGGACACCTCGCCCTCAAGCTGAAGGTCGGATTTGATCCGGCAACGGATCGTTCCAACCTTGCTGCGCTTCGCGACGTTGTAGGCGCAGGCGTATTGGCTGCGGACGCCAATCAGGCCTGGTCTCTGACGCGCGCACTCGAATTGGCGCCCTCTTACGGAGAGTTTGGCCTTGCCTGGCTCGAAGAACCAATCCGCGCCGACCGACCATGGCACGAGTGGCAAACCTTGAGCGAGCAAGCTGGCGTGCCGTTGGCCGCGGGAGAGAACATTGCGAGTTCTGCCGGGTTCGATCAGGCGCTCCACGATGGCGTGTTGCGAGTTGTTCAGCCCGATATAGCCAAATGGGGCGGATTGACTGTGGGCTCGAAGATCGCGCGTTCGATCCTCGTGGCCGACAAGATTTTTTGTCCGCATTATCTGGGCGGCGGGATTGGCCTCTTGGCGTCGGCGCATCTGCTTGCCGGGGTCGGTGGCGCGGGCATGCTGGAAGTCGATTCCAACGACAATCCGCTGCGCGACCGGCTTTGCGGGCCGGTCGCCGATGTGAAGGACGGCGCCGTAACATTGGGTGAGGAGCCGGGCCTGGGAATAGAACCGGACCTCTCGTGGATCGAAGAATATCGGGCAGCTTGACCTGGCGAGCCGTTCGTTCTGGAGCGTATTCGCCGGAAGGGACGAGAGCCAGGGAGCGGCGGGCAGGATGGATTTGATTTCCGACAGCCACATTCCGAAATATGCGCAGATTGCCGATATCTTCCGGCAGCGAATTGCCCGGGGAGTCTGGGCGCAAGGCTCGCGCCTGCCGGCAAACGAGATGCTTGCAGCCGAGTTCGGTGTTTCGCGAGTGACTATCAGACAAGCGGTCGAACTTCTTGCCCGCGACGGCGTGATCGAGGCGCGGCAAGGCAGTGGCACCTTCGTAACCGGTATGTTCAAGCGGGACAGCTGGTTGAAGGTCGAGACGAGTCTTGCCGATCTCGCCGAGGTCTATCGCGACACGTCCCCCGAGATCATCAACATTTCAGAGAGCCGCACTGATGCACCGTTGCTCCCCGAGGACGGCCATCCGGCGGAACGCTACGTGTTCATGCGACGGGTGCATTCACACAACAAGCAGCCCTACTGCGTGATCTCGATATATCTCGACGAGAAGCTCTTCCGCAGAAGTCCGGACCGCTTCCGAACCGAGACGGTGATCCCGCTGCTCAAGGAGCTGAAATCTCCCGCGATCGTGACAGCGCGACAAACCCTGACGATCGGAATGGCCGATCTTGACGCCGCGAAACAGTTGCGAATTCCCTTGAACTCACCTGTGGCCGAGGTTCGGCGCGTCTTTGCGAGTGCCGATCGTCGTGTGATTTATCTTGGGGAAGTGACTTACCGCGGCGACTTTGTTCGGCTTGATATGGACCTGCGGCCGTAAAGTGCGCGTCTAGCGCGAGAACAGCTCCTGATTGCGCCGCTCAAGCTCTTCTCCGTAGGTCCGCAAGACGTGCGCTTCGCTCACCGTTCCAATTGCCGCGCGATGGTTGATGCGATCGACGACGGCGAGCACGTCGGCCTCGCTGTGTTCGAAGGTCTTGAGAATCTCGCGAATCGACGTATTGGGCAGCAGGAATTCGTCATTTTGCCGGGCAATTGCGCCGAGCGGCGAATCCTCTGCAACCTCGGTCAGGTGCAGGTCTGCCGAGGAGACGATGCCGGCATAGGTTCCGTTCGCGTCGCGCAGCACGATCTGCCTGACTTGCACCGGAGAGAATATCCTCTGAGCTTCCGCGATTGACATGCTGCTCGGCGCAGTGTCGAAATCGGCTCGCATCAGGGAGCTGGCGTTCAATTGCCGGACCCAGCCAACGTCCTGAGGGCCACGGATCACCTCGCCTCGGAGATGAAAGCGCCACGTCGCGAAATTGTAGCCGAACAATTCGCGTACCGTCAGCGCGCAGACAGAGGAGGCAATGACGGCACCAACGGTCACCGAAAAATCGCCGGTGATCTCCAGCGCCAGGCAAATCATGCTGATCGGCGCGCCGAGCACTCCCGTTCCGAAAGCCGCGAGTGCGGCAATCGCCGCCGTGCCGGGTTGCAGGGCAGATGCCGGCATCAGGCCGCTCATTAGCGTGCTGTAAAGCTGGCCAATCAACGCGCCCAGCAACAGTGAGGCAAAGAATAAGCCGCCGCGGAAGCCAGATCCGAGAGATATTGCGGACGCCACCATCTTGAGCAGGATGATCGAGACCAATAGCATCCACGTTGGATTGCTCAAGAGCTGGATCTGCATCGCACCATGTCCCGCCCCGAGCACCGCAGGCGTCAGCAGCGCCAACGAACCGAGCAGCGCGCCGCCGGCGATCGGCCTGAGAAAGCCATTGAAGGCGGACAGGCGTTGAAAGCAACGCTCGGAGAACGCGACGGCCAACATCGTGATGACGCTGGCAAAGGCACAGAGCAGACCGATCATCATCGTCTGCCCGACCATCTCGGCTGAAACCGGAGAGGGAAAACCGGGAACCATCAGGAAGGATTGATGGGTGAGGTGCCTTGCGACAAGCCATGAAGCAACCGCGCTCGCGATAACGGGCACGAGGCTGGCCGAAGTATATGCGCCGAGAATGACTTCGAACGCGTAGAAAGCGCCGGCCAGCGGCGCGGAGAATGCGGCGCTGATTGCGCCTGCCGCCCCACAAGCGACCAGAAGCCGCATATCGCTCCGTCGTGCCGCGAGCCGCTGTCCGAACAACGACCCAAAGGCGGCGCATATTTGGGTGTATCCCGCTTCCAGCCCCACCGATCCGCCGAAGCCGTTCGAAAGCAGTGTCTGGATAGAAATCAGCAGACTGCCGCGCATCGACAGGTGGCCGCCATAGAGTGCATTTGCCTCTATCGCATCGGCAAGCTGCTGTCCCCTGAGTTTGCGTGAAAAGAAAACCGCAATGAGTGCAAGGATGGCGCCGCCGATAATGGGGACAAGCAACGCGCGCTGCCACAAGATGAAATGCGCCGAACTGAGATGTTCATCGAACGGGATATCGAACAAGAGCGCGTGCGCAGCCTGGCTCAGTTTCGATATGGATACGACGAGAAGTCCGCTCAGAAGCCCGACGACGATGGCGACTGCAACCAGACCGGTCTCGCGGTTGCGGACAAAATTGCGCAAGCCTGACGGAAGACGACGGCCAGTTGCGGCGCTTTGTTTCGCGCCGAGCTCGGGTGCTGCCAAAGTGGTCATTGAAAACTCGCGTCGACGTCGCAGCCGAGAGGCTGACATTCACGATGGCGAGCTTTCGGGGGCGCCAATTCGCGCTCCCTGGTCGACGGTCTTGGGTGGTTGCTGCAATTGGCAGGGGCTGGAGGCATTCGAACTCCGCACCGGAAATTCGGCAAATCTGGATTGACGAACGTCATCCTAATAGTAATATGACATGTAGACAAGATGACAAAATGGCGCCGCGTGGCGCTCGTTGCGACAGCGCGCGAGTGCGGCCATCCACGCCATTGACGAGTCGAAGCCGATGATTGCACCAGGCCAAGGGGAAAGCGTGCGCAATGATGGTCGCGTGGACGGCTGCTGCGCGCCAAGATCTTCCCGACAGGGATGCGCCACCCTGGAGGAGCGATGGCTAAGCGTCAATGGATCCATGCCCCGCCGAAGTGAGGCTGTCTCTATCCCGGGAGGTCGCGCCGAGATGGGGACGGACGCCCCTGTCTTTGAGGCTGATGGCGAAGCCCCGCGAAGGCGCCTGACCCTCAAGCCGTTTGCCCTCGATGCCGTGACCGTTACGAACGAACGCTTCGCCGCGTTCGTTCGGGAGACGGGCTATGTCACCGACGCCGAACGGCTTGGTTGGTCCTTCGTCTTCTATCAACATCTTGCTGGCGGAGCCGATCAATATCCGCGCGTTCAGGGCGCCGACTGGTGGTGTCGCGTGGACGGTGCGTTTTGGGCGGCGCCGGAGGGCGGGGCTTCGAACATTTCGGAGCGGCTGGATCATCCGGTCGTTCATGTTTCGCATGTGGATGCCCAGCACTTTGCATCGTGGAGTGGCGGCCGTCTTCCCAGCGAGGCTGAGTGGGAGCATGCGGCGCGTGGCGGCCTTGAAGGTGCGTTGTTTCCCTGGGGCAACCGGGAGCCCGACGACCGGTCATACTTTCCATGCAACATCTGGCAAGGAGACTTCCCATCCAGAAATACCCTTGCGGACGGTTACTTCTCTACGGCGCCGGCGCGGTCGTTCGCGCCCAACGGCTATGGACTCTATAATTGCAGCGGCAATGTCTGGGAATGGTGCGCAAACGCCTATCGCGTTTCTTCGCTCAAACGTGCGGCGCAAATGACCAACGCCACCGCGCTACGGGACGGATGGCGCGTGCTGAAAGGCGGTTCGTTTCTCTGTCATCGCTCATACTGCTACCGCTATCGCATCGCTGCGCGCACCGGAAATCCACCCGACACGAGCACCTCCCATATCGGGTTTCGTGTCGCTTACGATCTTTGATCGGCATTCGTCGGCGGGCTCGATCCCGATACTCCAAAGGAAGGCATGATGTATCCAAGCGTTCTTCTTCAAGTTGCCGGCGTGTGGCGTGAGGCCTGCGGCGGGATCGCGCATCCAATCCTCAATCCCGCCACGGGAGAGGAAATCGGGAGTCACCCCGTCGCGGCGCAGGCCGACTTGGACGAAGCCCTGCTGGCGGCAGATCGCGGTTTCAAGCAGTGGCGCGCAGTGTCGCCGTATGAGCGGGGCCAGATCCTCCGAAAATCGGCAAGCCTGTTACGGGAGCGGGCCGAAACTATCGCGCGCATCATGACGATTGAGCAAGGCAAGCCTCTCGCCGAGGCGCGGCTCGAGATTGCAGCCGGTGCCGACTTCATCGATTGGGCAGCAGAGGAAGGGCGGCGCGTCTATGGCCGTGTCATACCGGCTCGCGGGCCTGGCGTGGCGCAACTGGTCGTTCGCGAGCCGGTCGGTCCCGTCGCCGCCTTTACGCCGTGGAATTTTCCGATCGTCCAGGCGGCACGCAAGGTTGCGAGCGCGCTGTCCACGGGATGCTCGGTAATCCTGAAAGGTCCGGAGGAGGCGCCAGCCAGTTGTGCCGAGATGGCAAGGGCATTCCTGGATGCCGGTGTTCCAGCCGATGCGCTGTCGTTTGTGCTTGGATCTCCGGCCGAGATTTCATCCTATCTGATCGCGCATCCAGTGATCAGAAAGATCTCGTTCACCGGTTCGACCGTGGTCGGCAAGACTCTTGCGGCGCTGGCGGGCCAGCACATGAAACGGGCCACGATGGAGCTCGGCGGACATGCGCCGGCTTTGATTTTCTCGGATGCCGATCTGGACAGGGCGGTGACGACCCTTGCGGCGAACAAGTTCCGAAACGCAGGGCAGGTTTGCATTTCCCCCAGTCGTTTCCTGGTCCAGGCTTCCGTCATGGATCAGTTCATCGAGAAGTTCGTGGCGACAGCCAGACAGGTGAGGGTCGGCGATGGCCTTGATCCACAGACAACGATGGGGCCACTCGCGCATGAGCGGCGACTTCTCGCCATGGAGCAATTGGTGAGCGATGCTCGCGAGCAGGGCGCGGAAATTCGCCTCGGTGGCGGACGGTTCGGCAATCGCGGATATTTCTTCGAGCCGACCGTCATCGCCAACGCTTCTCTCGACGTGCGCGTGATGAATGAAGAGCCGTTCGGCCCGATCGCCGTGATGCGTCCGTTCTATGACGTGGACGAGGCGGTCGCTGAGGCGAACAGACTCCCGTTCGGCCTTGCGGCCTATGCGTATACCCGCTCGATGAGCGTCGCCGACAAGCTCGCCGCCAGTGTCGAATGTGGAATGATATCGATCAATCACCACGGTCTTGGTCTCCCCGAAAATCCGTTCGGCGGCGTCAAGGACTCTGGCTACGGCAGCGAGGGTGGCAGCGAGGCCCTCGAAGGCTATCTCGTTTCGAAACTGGTTTCGCGGACCAACTAGTCCAAAGTCATAATATAAGAATGATGACATATTGACATATCAAATAAGAAGGGGCATTGAAGGTGTCCGTCGTCAGATAATTTGAGACAGATCAAGCTTTTCGAGAAGGGAGGCTCTGGCTCATCAGGGGTTAGAGTTTA
>NZ_JBEGDB010000139.1:0-20641 GCF_043638955.1 Bradyrhizobium sp. 31Argb
TGCTCCACCCGCGCCACTTGGCGTACAAAACCCTGAGACTCTAACCGCTGCTGGATGAAAGTTCAGTGGCAGGTCAGTTCAGCGCTTGATCGGCGGTTTCGCGTTCGCCGGGCGCTAATTTTCGCCAAACAAACTGAAGCAGCTTGATGCTCAGTTCGAGGGTCGTTGCAATTGCATGTTGAAAGTACTTTTGATCGACACGCAGTTCGTCGCCTACTTTTGTCGTTGAGGTGTCGATCTTGAACTGAGAGCATTTGTTGAGGTATCTCTCGTTCACAATCCCAGCATTGTGGGTGAAAAGATTTCTCCGCTCACAGATTTCTAGGAAATTCTTGACGCACGGATCTTCCATCGCAATTTTGATATTGAACAGTTTGTTGATTGCGACCAACTGATCTCGGTGATCGTCGTGCAGAATCGAGTCAATTTCTTTTTCTATTAAGAAGTTGGCAGCATCATCGATAGAGCCAAAGTTGACGAGCTCGTGTAAACTAAGGTTGCGATCGATTGCTCCCAATATCTCGCTCTTGACGCTCAATCCGGTCCGGATGAGATCGTGCAAAAAAAACATCATACTCCGCGATCAAGCCAATCAAGATCAGCTTCGGAAGTTGCCTTACTCCCTTCAATCCCGATTGGGCTTTTCGGAGGGATGCAATCACTTCGCGCGCGTTAACGAGATCAAAAGAATAGACTTGGCGATTCTCGTCTTCGTGAACCAGTTTGGCGTGCCGCTTTAGCGCGGGCCTTACCGAAAAATGAAACTGAAGATCGTTGTTGGTTCCATCCAACATGATCATTATGTCATCGAGAGATCGATGTACGCCAATCTGTTCAATAATCTGCGCCTGAAGTTCGCCGAACCCCCTAGCGGTTGAGTCGAGCTTTTTCTCCTCTTTTGTATCGGTCGCCGGAGGATTTTCCGTCTTTGCTTTTTCTAGTGTCTCGCAGATGTAAAACTCGCCCTTTACCATTCTTTTCTTCTTGAGGAAGACCGTGAGAAAGCGCTGGGAATCGTCTCCGGTAGATCCTTTTTTCGTCGATGCGTCCCCGCCCGATGCGACTTTTTTTCGACCCATAATGTGCCCCAAAGCAAAATCGAGCCACTATCCACAGAAGGCGCGGCCTAGTAAATTAGTAGTTGTGATGAACCGCTGAGACCATCACGATTGAGCCGATTCGCGAGGGTGCGGCGAGTTTCGGATCCTGATCGTGATAAAACTTGGCCCTGAATCGAAGATCGCCGGCGGTATCGCGCTTGATACGCTTGTTGGCATAAGGGATTGCTTGCGCCGCGAAGTAGGGGCAATTGGCAATCGTGGAGTGCGCGACCGGAAGAGCTCGAAGCGAATGGCGATTCTTAGTCCAGATCACCCGGTTGAGCAGCCTCAAGGGCTCATAGTGACAGCCCCCGTCTTCGTTCTTTCCCGCCGGGGGATTTGGGCACTCACGGTGCTGGCATTGTCACTATGACAAAGCTCCTCCAGGAGGCACTGCGGCAGGTCGAGCAATTGTCGCCCAGCGAACAGGACGCAGCCGCGGCTGCACTGCTCGACTACATCAAGCATATGCGCGAGATGCGGTTGACCGACGAGCAAGTCGAGGAGGTCCGGCGCCGCAGGTCCGATCCTGACCGGCAGCTCGTGTCTCACGAAGAGGCGCGTAGCCGCATCGCGCGGCTGGTCTGGGCCGACAAATAGCGGATCCGCTATCTCCCGGGTTCTCTTTTCTCTTTGCGGCAAAAATGCTTAGAACGGCTCTAGATGCCGGGCCGACGTTCCCGGCCCCAACCTGAGATCATGCCCATGAACGCTCCCACCGCTTTCCCCGACCAGTCCAAGCCTGTCCCGCCCTATAAGCACACGCCGTTGTTCCCGCTGGGGCAGGACACGACGCCGTACAAGAAGGTGACGGCCGAGGGCGTGCGCGTCGAGAAGGTGCTGGGCAGGGACATGCTGGTGGTGTCGCGCGAGGCGCTGCGGGCGTTGTCGGAGGCGGCGTTCGGCGAAATCAACCATTATTTGCGTCCGGGGCATCTGAAGCAGTTGCGCAGCATCCTTGACGACAAGGAAGCCAGCGACAACGATAAGTTCGTGGCCTTCGACTTCCTGAAGAACGCCAATATCGCCGCCGGCGGCGTGCTGCCAATGTGCCAGGACACCGGCACCGCGATCATCATGGGCAAGAAGGGCTGCAACGTCATCACCGAGGGCGATGACGAGGCGGCGCTGTCGGAAGGCGCGCGAGACGCTTACTTGCGCCGCAACCTGCGCTATTCGCAGGTGGCGCCGCTGTCGATGTATGAGGAGAAGAACACCGCCAACAACATGCCGGCGCAGTGCGAGATCTACGCCGAGGGCGATAATGCGTACAAGTTCATGTTCATGGCCAAGGGCGGCGGCTCTGCCAACAAGAGCTTCCTGTTCCAGGCGACGCCGTCGGTGCTGACCAAGGATCGGCTGCTGGCGTTCCTGAAGGAGAAGATCCTCACGCTCGGCACCGCGGCGTGCCCGCCTTATCATCTGGCGATCGTGATCGGTGGCACCTCGGCCGAACTCTGCATGAAGACGGTGAAGCTCGCTTCCGCCCGCTATCTCGACGCGCTGCCGACGCATGGTTCGCCGGACGGCAACGCGTTCCGCGATCTGGAGATGGAGCAGGAAATCCACAAGATGACGCAAAGCTTGGGCGTCGGCGCGCAGTTCGGCGGCAAGTATTTCTGCCACGATGTGCGCGTGATCCGGCTGCCGCGCCATGGCGCCTCGCTGCCGATCGGGCTTGGCGTCTCCTGCTCGGCGGACCGCCAGGTGCTCGGCAAGATCACCAAGGACGGCGTCTATCTGGAGGAGCTCGAGCATAACCCCGCGCAGTATCTGCCGCAGGTCGAGCAGTCGCTCGGCGGCGAGGTCGTCAAGATCGATCTCAACCAGCCGATGAAGGACATCCTGGCGACGCTCTCCAAGCATCCGATCAAGACGCGGGTGTCGATGACCGGCACCATGATCGTGGCGCGCGACGCGGCGCATGCTAAGCTGCGTGAGCGGCTGGATCGCGGCGAGCCGCTGCCGGACTACTTCAAGAACCATCCGGTCTATTACGCCGGGCCCGCCAAGACGCCGGATGGCTATGCGTCCGGTGCGTTCGGTCCGACCACGGCCGGGCGCATGGATTCCTTCGTCGACCAGTTCCAGGCTGCCGGCGGCTCGATGGTGATGGTGGCGAAAGGCAACCGCGCGCCGGCGGTGCGCGAAGCCTGCAAGAAGCACGGCGGCTTCTATCTCGGCTCGATCGGGGGCGCCGCGGCGAACCTCGCCGAGCACTGCATCAAGAAGGTCGAGGTGGTCGAATATCCCGAGCTCGGCATGGAAGCGATCTGGCGCATCGAGGTCGTGGATTTTCCGGCCTTCATCATCGTCGATGACAAGGGCAACGACTTCTTCAAGGAGTTGAATCTGGGCTGAGGTTGCGCAACGGCCTCACAACACGTCATGGCCGGGCTTGACCCGGCCATCCATCTTTCGAAGAAAATAGATACGCGGGTCAAGCCCGCGTATGACGACCGAATTTGCGGCAAATGCCGCGCCTATAGAGCGTTTTCGAGCGAAGTGGACACCGGTTCGCGTGAAGAAAACGCGTTAAAACAAGAATCTAGAGCTTCGGTTCTGATACAATCAGAACCGAAAATGCTCTAGTGGCGCCAGCTTACGCCCTGGTCCCCGTGAACGGGAAGCTGCCCATCGGGCCGATGCCCATTTCGCCGGTGATGCTGTCGCCCGACACCTTGCCGGTGAATTCGAGCGTGAGCGGCATCGGGTTGGTGATGGAAACCTTCCAGGCGACGTCGTCGCCCTTGGCCGTGCCGTCGAAGATCTCAACCGAATCGCCCTCGGCGCCCTGCGTGCCCGTGAGCGTGCCGCCCGAGTTTTTGAGCGACAGCGTCGCCTGCCGATCGCCCATCGGCGTGCTCATGGTGAGATTCCAGTTTCCGTCCACCGCCATGCCTGTCTCCCCGAGGTTCAATGGTGAAGCTTGGGCGGCGGGTATATCCTATCTCGCCGCGCAAGCCCAACGATCTATTCCGGCGTGCGGTGATTAAGCGCGGGCGGCGGCGCGCAGCCGGCTCGTCACAATGATGCGGAAGAGGACGTATTGGATCGCGAAGGCTGCGATCTTCAAGCCGGCGGCGACCACCGTCACATAGGCCGCCCACAGCTTGATGTCGCCGGTCGCCGCCACCGCGATGGTGCCGGCGCCGATCGCAAACATCAGTAGCGCCCAGGCGTAGCCGGCGAGGGTGACATACTCAGGAATGGTCTGGACCACGATCGGCGGCATGTAGCGCAGCATCCAGCCGCGCTTGAGCATGATCGCCCCGATCGCGAAATGCGCGATCGACGGCTTTGCCATGACGAAGCGCGGATCATTGGTGAGCAGGGTGGCGCTGCCGAGCACGATCACCAGCGCAAGGCTCGCCCAGGTCATGAAGCCGAGCGTCTCGCCCTTGATGCGGGAATGCACCACCTGCGCGATCGCGCCGGCAATCGCGATCCCGGTCGCGAGCAGAACGTTGTCGGTGGCGAAATACACCGCCAGGAACACGATGGTCGAGAAGAAGTCGGTGGCGAGCCTTGCGAAGACGTCCCTCATCGCGATGTTCCCCCTGCGAACTCAGTTCGCACTGGGTAGCGCGCTGACCGTATGCGCGCCGTATTTCGTCATCCGGTAGTGCGGATACCACTTGGTGAAGAAGACCGCACTGTTGCGCGCGGCGAACGCAATCAGCAGCCCGCTCCACAGCG
This sequence comes from Bradyrhizobium sp. 31Argb, assembly GCF_043638955.1. Lineage (NCBI taxonomy): Bacteria > Pseudomonadati > Pseudomonadota > Alphaproteobacteria > Hyphomicrobiales > Nitrobacteraceae > Bradyrhizobium > Bradyrhizobium sp. 31Argb. The sequence goes on from NZ_JBEGDB010000139.1 coordinate 4,800, forward strand.
GCAGGCTCGGCATATAGACGATGGCGATGTTGCCGACCATCATCAGCACCGCTGCCATGGTCCAGGCCCAAGTGATGACGTAGTTGACGCGCAGGAAGCCGGGTTGCTGCGTCGTCTTGGCGTCAACCACTTCGCGTGCATATTGCAGCGTGAAGGGACGGCCGGCCAGGATCGAACCAAGCGAAACCAGGAAAATGCCCGTATCGACTGCGAACCTCACCGAAGCCGTGCCGAGGTGCTGATCGACGAAAGCGACATAGAGGCCGATCGCGGCGAAGGTGATCACCGAGCCGACGCCGAGGATCTTGATCGAGAGGCCGCGCATCGCGTCGAATGCGATGACCGCCAGGCAAATCGCGGCGGCGGCAAACAGGCTGGCAGTTGCCGACGTCACCAGCAGCAAGGCAGCGAAGGCACCATAGGGGGCGAGGATAAGAAAGATCGTCATGGCCGCCTCTCCAGGCTGATCTTGACAATGTAAAGATAAGCTAGAGGCGCCGAGGGAAGCCGTCAAGCGAAATCTTTACAGTGTCAAAATAACGGCGAGATCGGATAAGTCGAGATTTTTCAGCTGTTTAGAGCGTCGCTCCGGGTGCGCATCAGCGCGATGCCGGAGTTGTGAGCCGATCACCGCCGGATTCCGGGGCATCGCTGCGCCCCGGAATGACGCAGAGCGTGGCGCGAGCTCAATTCGCGCCAACCCAATTGCCGTGGAAGCCGTCGGGCACGCGGTGGCCGAGATGGACCAATGCGATCGGGCCGGCCTGGACGTCGTGCGCGTTGAACACGGCGAGGTCGCTGCGGTTCTCCCGGGCACGCCAGACCACCGCGAGCAACCAGCCGTCGCCCTCGGCGGCATCGCTGCCGCGCTCAACGAACACCGGCTCCGAGATGGTGTCGCCGGCGGGCAGGAGATACTGGCCAACGCGCTTGCCCGTGCCATCGACATGCACGATCCCGGAGAGCGCGCCGAACATCGGCAGCTCAGGATTGGCGCAGGCGTACCAGCCATGGGCGAAGGCATAGCCGGCGCGGCGATCGTCGATGCGCGGGAATTCGCCGGTGAGGTCGTCGAGATAGGTCTGCGTGAAGCGGTCGGTATTGCCGGCGAGATCGAAGGTCCAGCGGCAATAGCGCGCGCGGTTCTTCTTCGGGTCCGTCGGCGAGCCGTCGGGATGGTTGAACAGCGGCGCTTCCTCGAACTGCATCACGTCGGCGATGATGCGGCTGCCTTCCTCCCAGGCGTTCACCACGTGGAAGACGTAGCAGCTCTCGGCGCGGAACCAGGTGATGTCTTGCGCGGAGCCGTTGCGCTTCATCACGCCGACATAGGCGCCCTTCTCAGGCTCCCAGGCGTAAGGCGCGCGTCCGCGCATCGCGCGCTCCATGCTGCCGGTAACCGGGAGGATCGGAAACAGCAGATGGTTCTCGGTGACGATGAAGTCGTGCACCATGCTGGCATAGGGCGATTCAAAACGCTCGAAGCGCGTGACCACGCCGGACGAATTGACCGAGCCGAAGGAAAGGGCAGGGGTCAGGGGACCTGCGGCGTTATAGCCGAAGAACACGAGCTCGCCGGTCTTCGGGTCGATCTTGGGATGTGCGGTGAAAGGGCCCTGGATGGCGCCGTTATAATCGCAGTATCCTGTTCGCTTCAACGTGCCGGGCTCGATCTCGGTCGGCAGATGGCCTTCTTCGAGTGCGAGCAGGCGGCCGGCGTGGAAGATGATGTTGGTGTTGGCGACGCCGCCGTCAGTGGTGGTCGCGGGCGGTGCATCTGCGAGCTTGCGGCCGAAGCCGCCGAACAGTGCGCGGCCGGCGTCATGCTCGGCCTGCCATTTCGGCGTGCGGACCCAGCGATTACGATAGCTGGCGCGGCCGTTCTCGAGATGGAAGGCGTGCAGCATGCCGTCGCCGACGAACCAATGCGCACCGGGGGACTCGAATTGCGGATTGGGGCCGTTGCGATAGACCGTGCCGTTAAGCTCGCGCGGCAACTCGCCCGATATTTTCAAGAACGGCGCGTCCGCCTCAAAAGGGATCGGCGCCAGGTTGGGCCGCGGTGTCTCAGCGATCGCCTGATCAAGCATCGTCACTCCCTCCATGTTATCTTTACAGCGTAAAGATAGAAATACAGGTGGTCGCGCTGATCGTCAAGCAAAATCTTTACAGTGTCAAAATTGCGACCTATAAGGATTCGCATGACGAGATTGTCGAGAGAAAACAAGGCGAAGACGTCGCCGCCGAAAGCCCGGAAGGCGGCGAAACAAGCGGCCGCGAGGCCGGCGCGCCGGCAGCGCCGGTCGGGCGAGGCGCCCTATCATCATGGCGCGCTGCACGAGGCGCTGCTGACGGCGGCCGAGCGCGTGCTCGAGCGCGACGGGCTGGCGGGGCTGACGTTGCGCGCGGTGGCGCGCGAGGCCGGCGTTTCGCACGCCGCGCCGACGCATCATTTCGGCGACCTGACCGGCCTGGTCAGCGAGCTCGCCGCCATCGGCTTCCGCCAGTTCAACGACGCGATGCGCACCGCCGTCGCAGGCGGCGCTACCATTGCGGAGAAAGGGCTGGCGCGCGCAAAGGCCTATATCGCCTATGCGCAGGCGCATCCGGGCATGTACGGCTTGATGTTCCGCACCGAGCGGCTCGATATGTCTAGGCCGTCGCTGCACGAGGCCGCAAGCACCGCCTTCGCCGGCCTTGCCGGTGCGGTCGGCGAAAGCCGCCATGAGCATATCGAGGAGAAGAAGCTGTCGCTTGACCAGGCCGCTGCGATCGTGCGTGCCTGGTCGCTGGTGCACGGCTTCACCACGCTGCTGCTCGACGACCGCCTCTCCAACATACTGAAGCGGCTGCCCGAGGGCACATCGGTCGAGACGCTGCTGGATGCGATGCTGCGCAGTTCGGCCTTCCGTCCGCCGGCCAACTAAAGCATTTTCGAGCGAAGCATGCCCTCGGACTTGATCCGAGGGTGGACACTGGTTCGCATAGCAATCAAGTTTACGCAGATTGCGTAGACTTATCTGCGCAGAAAACGCGTCAAAACAAGAATCTAGAGCTTCGGTTCTGACTCAATCAGAACCGTCGTGCCGCCGGACTCGCTCGGCTTGCCGACCGTGCGGCAGCCCTTTGGCGCCGTCGACGTATAGCTGCTGCTGATTGTTTGGGCGCCTGAATGGCCAATACTGCCGGTCAACAGGATGGCAAATACGCATGCATTTATGACAAGCTTCATCATGCAGGCCTTCAGAGGAACCCGCCCCTCATTCAGACGCGTTCATTGTGGGCAAGGTTCAATAGCGAGCGCGAAACACCTGACAGCGGCGCTGAATTGTCCTAGAAGAGCGGCTCCGCACAGCCGTCGCTTGTGCGAAGCGTCCGTTCATTCAACATTACCATGCCCTCGATATCGCCCAATAAACCCTATCGCGTCGGCCGTTCCCGCACCGGACTCGGCCTTTTTGCCACCAAGCCGATCAAGAAGGGTAGCAGGATCATCCGCTATTTCGGGCCTCTCCTGGATTCCAAGAAGAAGGAAGAGGACGAGATCGAGAACAAATATCTGTTCGAGCTCACCAATCGCTGGACCATCGACGGCTCGATCCGCGAGAACGTCGCCCGCTATATCAACCATTCCTGCAGGCCGAACTCGGAATCCGACGTCAAGCCGCGCAAGCGCAAGATCTATATCCGCGCCGTCAAGAACATCGAGCCGGGCGAGGAAATCAACTACGATTACGGCACCGATTATTTCAAAGCCTATCTGAAGCCGATCGGCTGCAAGTGCGATTCCTGCGAGAAGAAGCGCAAGAAGAAGCGCTCCGAGGCGCGGGCGGAACGGCTCAGGCTGAAGGAGAAGGCCGAGCGCAAGGCGAAACGCAAGGCCGAGAAGGTCGCCAAAGAAAAGGCCAAGGCCCAAGAGAAGGCCAAAGAAGAGAAGGCCAAAGAAAAGGCGAAAAAGAAGAACGGCAAGGCCAACGGCAAGTATCTGAACGGCTCGGGCCGCCCCAAGCCCGCCGGAAAGAAGGTCGTCGCCGGAAAACGCAAGAGCTCAGCCGCGCCACTTCACGCCTAGATTGGCCTGACCGCCTTTGGCCGCGCCGGATAGGCGCATTCGGCGAGCGTCGTCGTATCGAGTTCGTGCAAGAAGGCCTCTCGCGCCGCTGCCAGTCTGCCCTTCAGGCGGCAGCGCGGCGTCAGCACGCAGGCGCCGCCATCCTCACGAAAACATTCGACCAGCGCCTGGTCGTTCTCCAGCGCGCGCACGACCTCGCCGAGCGTGATCGTCTGCGGCGGCCGCGCCAGCGCAAAACCGCCGCCGGCCCCGCGCTGGGTGATGATGAAGCCGCTATCTGCAAGGTTCCGCACGATCTTCGCCAGGTGATTGCGCGAAATGCCGAATTCCGCGGCGATCTCGCTGGTCGCAAACGAGCGCGTCGGTTCGCCCGCGAGCCGCATCAGGGCGCGCAGGGCGAAATCGGTAAACAAAGTGAGGCGCATGGGAGCCCCGCAAAAATCCGGTTTTGCGAAACAGCCATACTGCCCTAAATGGGTATTTAGAATACCTATTTGAGGAGAGCTGGCATGACAGGGGCAGAGCGGCGCGAGCAGATCACGGCCGACATCGTCGCCAAGACCGGCATCACCGAGGCCATGATCGAGCACCTCGTGCACGGCTTCTATGACAAAGTTCGTGCCGATGCGGTGCTTGGGCCGGTGTTCGAAGCACGCATCCGGGATTGGGGGCCGCATCTGTCGCAGATGTGCGCGTTCTGGTCGTCGGTCGCGCTGATGACCGGCCGTTATCATGGCACGCCGATAACAAAACACCTGCCGCTGCCGGTCGACGCCGGTCATTTCGACCGCTGGCTTGAATTGTTCGAACAGGCCGCGCGCGAAATCTGTCCGCCGGAGGCAGCGGCGCATTTCATCGAGCGCGCGGAGCGGATCGCCGCCAGCCTCGAACTCGGCATCGCTGGGTCGCAAGGCGTGATGCTCGGCAAGGGCGAGCGATTTCGGGGCGGCGGGGCCGCAAGCGCCTGAGCTGCGGTCCAACCCAAGAGAAAAAATCGGCCGCCGCGAGCGTTCACGGCGGCCGTTGTTTTTGAGCCGGCTGGTAAAAGCGCAGCCTGGTTGATGGTTCAGCGGAACAGCCGACGGAACTGACGCATGAGACGCAACGGACAAAGCCGCTTCGCTGCCCTGGTCTCGGCGGCCTGCACCTGTGCGACGACGTAGACGCCGGTCGAGTAGACCAGCGGTTCCGGTAGCTGCAGCGAACGCGCGATCAGCCACGTCGCCAGATTGAGCAGCCACGTGACGATGCCGGCGGCGGACGGGAAGGGGCTCGGGTCGGGTCTCATGGTCATCTCCTCGTGCTCCTCGAAGATGATCCGGTCCGCGCGCCTTTTCGATTACCTGGCACGTAAGCGGTTTCGATTACCTCGGACGTAATGGAATGGGCGAAAGCCGCGTGGTAGTTTTCCATCCATGAACGCACATGCATCCACGGCGCGGGCCGAACCAAGCAGGCCGATTCATGTCGGCGATCACTTGCGCGAATGGCGGCAGCGCCGCCATCTGAGCCAGCTCGATCTCGCGGTCGAAGCGGATATTTCGGCGCGCCATTTGAGCTTCGTGGAAACCGGCCGTGCTGCGCCGTCGCGCGAGATGGTGCTGAAGCTGGCCGAACGGCTGGAGGTGCCCTTGCGTGAACGCAACGTGCTCTTGGTCGCCGCCGGCTTCGCGCCGGCTTTCCCGCAGCGCTCGCTCGACGATCCCGCGCTGAAATCGGCGCGGCAGGCGATCGACCTGGTGTTGAAGGCGCATGAGCCGAATCCGGCGCTGGCCTATGACCGGCACTGGAATCTGGTCACCGCCAACCGCATGGTGGCGCCGCTGCTCGAGGGCATTCCGCAGCGCCTGCTCGGCCAGCCCTTCAACATCCTCAAGCTTGCCTTTCATCCCGAAGGGCTGGCGGCACGCACGGTCAATCTTGCCGAATGGACCGGTCACCTTCTGGAGCGGCTGCACCGGCAATGCGAGGCGACGGCCGATCCGGAATTGCTGAAGCTTTATCAGGACCTGAAGAGCTATCCGATCCCGGCGCGTTCGGGACCGCTACCGCCGGACAATGTCGCAATCCCGCTCAAGCTGCGCCACGATGGCGGCGTGTTGAGCTTCTTCTCCACCACAATGGTGTTCGGCACGCCGGTCGATATCACGCTGTCGGAACTGGCATTGGAAACCTTCTTTCCTGCCGACGATGTGACCGCCGAGCGGCTAAAGCGGATGGCTGACGCCATGAAATAGCGGCTTGTCGCGGTTCCCTCCGGGCCTTATCTCTGCATCTTTCCAGCGGAGGAACGCCCGATGAGCACCCTGGAGCCGCTTCGCCTCGACATCGTTTCCGACGTCGTCTGCCCCTGGTGCTATATCGGCAAACGGCGGATCGAGAATGCGCTCGAGCTGGTGCCGGATGTGCCGGTCGAACTGCATTGGCGGCCGTTCTTCCTCAATGCCTGGGTGCCGCGCGAGGGCATCAGCCGCGACGAATATCTCACCGCGAAGTTCGGCTCGGTCGAGGCCTACAAGGGCATCGCCGGGCGGGTCGTCACCGCCGCGGGCGAGGAGGGGCTGACCTATCGCCCCGATCTCGTGAAGCGCCAGCCCAACACCATCGATTGCCATCGCCTGATCCACTGGGCGGAAGCCAAGGGCAAGGCCGCCGAGATGAAGCAGCGGCTGATGGAGCTTTACTTCCGCGACGGCGGCGACCTCACCGACATCGACGTGCTGGTGCAGGCCGCGGCCGATGTCGGGCTCGACGCCGACGACGTGCGCAAGCGTCTTGCGACCGATGAAGATGTCGCGCTGATCTCGGCGCAGGCGCAGGAGGCGTCCGACAAAGGCATCTCCGGCGTGCCGACCTTCGTGTTCGCGCAGAAATACGCAGTCTCCGGCGCGCAGCCCGCCGAACAACTCGCCCGCGCCATCCGCCAGGTATCGGCTGAGATCAACGCGGAGGCGGCGGAGTAAGCGCCGTAGCCCGAGTGGAGCGCAGCGCAACCCGGGACATCTGCATCAGTGTCTTCGAGAGTCCCGGGTTACGCTGCGCTCCACCCGGGCTACGGGCGATAAAAAACATCAAAAGAAAATTGGGAGAACGTCATGCTCTATGAGCTCCGGACCTACACGGTGAAGCCTGGGACCATCGGCGAGATGGTCAAGGCAGCGAGTACCGTGTCGCGCGACATCCGCAAGGATGACTACGGTAAGCTCGAAGGCTATTGGATGACCGAGATCGGTCCGCTCAATCAGGTCATGCACCTGTGGAGCTACAAGGATTTTGACGAGCGGAGCAGGCTGCGCGGCGAACTTGCCAAAAATCCGCGCTGGACCGGCGAGTATGTTCCGCTGATCCGTCCACTACTCCAGCGTCAGGATATCCGCCTGCTCAACGCGGTGAAGCCGCCGGTTGCTCCGGCATCGACGGGCAACATCTACGAATTCCGCAACTATCGCGCCAAGCCAGGCGGCGCCGTCAGGCAATGGCTCGAAGCGCTCGCCGAGGCGCTGCCGGCACGCGAGAAATACTCCAAAATCGTCGGCCTCTGGCAGACCGAGGCAGGTCAGCCGAACGAAGTCTGCCACATCTGGGCCTATCCCAGCCTCAACGCCCGCGTTGAAGCCCGCGCGAACGCCCTGAAAGATCCGGCGTGGCAGGAATTCCTCCGCAAAGGCGGCCCGCTGCTCGACGAAATGCACTCGACCATCATGCTGCCCGCACCTCACTCGCCATTGCAATGAGGTGCGCGACGAATGACGTGACCGCGTTCAGCGGGACTTGCCTCGGCTTCTGATGAACCGAACAACGCCACGTGCGGTCTCTTCCGCGGAACGGTGCAGGGTCAGCGCGGTGTGGATCATTGGCACCAGCGGATCGTATCGCCGCAGCGGGATCAGCACGTCGCCGATGGCAAAGCGCCCGCGCCAGATCGGGTTGATCATGGGATGGTCGGGCGCTGCGGTTGAATCTACCGAGCGGATCGCCGGATCGCTGCAGAGATGGCGCGTCAGATCGAGCGTCAACTGCACGCCCGGCGAATATTTGGCAAAGCGCTCGTCGATGCCGAGCTTGAAATAGAACGCGCGGTCCTGGTGCCGCAGCACGATCGCGGCTGCGACCGGGCTGTCGCCGGCGCGGAGCGTCACGATCTCGCATTGGCCAGTTTCGGCAAGCGCCGCGGTGGCGCGGCGGATGAAGGTGGCATCGCCATCGTGCTGGACGAGCGCGGTGCCGCGCTTGCCTTTCCAGCCGCTGGCTTCGAGGGCGAGGAAGGTTTCAAGCGCGGCTGCGACTTCATTCGGCGTGCGCGCCACCTCGAAGCTGATAGCGCCGTGCTCGGCGAGGCGATGACGCAGCCGGCGCATCTCCTTCAGCTTCTTGGCTCCGAGTGCTTCGAGCAGCAGTTCGTCGGCATTGCGCGTCGCGTCGAGACAGGCGCGAAGGCATGACTGCATCAGCCGGGGACGCATGCCGTTGAGCCGCAGCACCTCGTTGAAGGCCCGCATCGCCTTGCCGTCCAGCGACATGTCGCGCAGGATCAGCGCATGCGCACCGGCCTTGCGCGCTTCCTGCATCAACCGCTCCACTGCTGCCTCAGTGAGGTCGCAATCAAGCGGCGGCGTGCACAGCGTGCCATAGGGTTGTGCGCTCATCAGCGCGGGCAGGGGGATCTTACAGGCGCGCCACAGCGAGATGACCGGCAACAGCCCGATCATCCGCGCCGGTCCGTCATAGGCGAGCGGAGCATCGCTGAAGGCGCTGAGCGCCAACGCGCCCGTGCGGCCGCGCGCCGAAGCGCTCACCGCCAACACCCAGTCAGGCAGGTAATAGGCGTTCGGCTCGACGACGTGCTCGGCGAGCGCGCGCCATTGGCCCATCGGAATATCGGCAAGCGGCGCGAGCGCAGGACTGCCGTTCGACGGCGCATGCGCCGGCATGGCATCGTCGATCGATGCGCGATGGACAACCGCTTTGTCGGCGATCTCGGCCACTTTCCCCGCTTCCCCGTGCGTGAGCGATGGAGGGACTGTCGACGTCGCCTCTCGTCATCGCGCTCGGAAGACTAGCGGAAGAAATGCAAAATACGGTTGGTTCGGCGCTGCAATTCGAGCGGTAATGTTAACGGGTTGTTCAGCAAGAAGGAGCCGCCGAAACGCGTTCGGCGGCTCCTTTTGTCTTGTTCAGTGCTTACCAGCGATCGTCACCGACGCCGATACCCACGGTCCCGCCGGGCGTACGAATGCCGACGCCCGCGCGCGGGCCGCCATCATAGTCGCGATATTCGCGGCGTTCGATGTAGCGTTCGCGCGGCATGTAGTTATAGGAATCGCGGACGATCACGCGACTGCCGCCACGGGTGCGATAGCAGCGCCCGTCATCGTCGCAGACCATGCGGACCTGCTGCACGACTTCAGGGTTGCTGTACTCCGTGGTGCTGTAGATGTCGGTGGCCTTGGCCGCGCTGCCGACAGACAACGCGCCGACGCCGGCCAGCAAAGCGATTGCAAACGTCTTCATGGTTCCGCCTCCGCATAGTTACTGCCCTCGCGGCTGACAAAGCTGCGCGGATGGTTTCGTTCCGAAGGAACTGGCCTCGCGGACAGGTTCCGCCCGCGGGCGGGCATTCTTTTCGCGCGCACCAAGGTGGAACAATTCAGCAATCGGGGAACAGAGATCAGATCGGCTCGTAATTCTCCGTCGCGCAAGTATCGTCGCCGTCGACACGGCGGCGGTCGGCGATGCCTCCTTCATTGATAAAGACGCGATAGGTCTGCGTGCCCAAGGGCTGGCCCATCACCGATGTCAGTTCAGCGCGCACGCAGGCGGTCCATCCCAGTCCGCGCGGATCATGCAGCGGTTGCGAGACGCGGACATTGGCGGGACGCGAAGTCGATACGAACACCGAGTCCAGTTTTTCGCTGACCAGCCGCTTGATGTCGGGCGGTGCTTCAAGCGGCGGCGGCTCGGCCTCCCTGGCGCGCAAGAACGCCGGCATTGGCAGCGGCGAGCGGCTATCCACGAAGCCGCAACCGGCCAGCGTAGCCGCCAAACCTAACAGCAATGTAATGCGAGCGCCGCCCTGTCCCATTTCGATGTACTTACCTTGTTCAAACCAACATTGGTGACCTCGCGGGGGGCGCTACCGATCAACTATTGCTGAAATTGGTCCGGCGGCACGCTATGCTGCCGTTTTCCAGTATGAAGATACCGGGACTGGGTGGCAGGGAGAGAACGACAATGCGCAAGTTAACGGTCGCCGCGGCGGTATTGGCGCTGTTGGCGATGCCAGCCTATGCCCAGATGGGCGGCAAGCGGCATCGCGGCGACGCGGCCGGAAGCAAGCAGGACAGCAAGCCGAAGGTCGACGAGAAGGCTTACAAGGCTGCGCTCGAACGCATCCCCGAGCCCAAGGAGAAATACGATCCCTGGGGCGTGGCACGGCCGACCGAGGCTGCGAAGAAGTCGAAATGAGCTGACGGCAATCCGTCGTCGAACAACGCTGCGATGTTGATGGGGGCCTGCGACACATCGCCCTCGATACGCAAGCCATGCTGCGATCGGCCGGCGAGGTTGAACCTTGCCGTCAAAGCTCACGACCAATCCGGCAAGCCATCGCATTGCCGGAGGTCGTTCGATGTCGCGCCGCTCGCTCGCCAGACTGCTTGTTTCCGCTGCCGTGCTGCTCGGCACCTCGCCCGCTTTGGCCGAGAACCGGCTGGCGCTGGTGATCGGACAATCCGCCTACAAGTCGGTGCCAGTGCTGCCCAACCCGGCCAATGACGCCAAGGCGATGACGCAGCTCCTCACCGATTCGGGCTTCCACGTGGTATCGGCTTCCGACCTCTCGCAGAATGAATTCCGCACCAAGGTCAGCGAATTCGCCGGCGAGGTCGCGGCAAAGGGTGCGGATACGGTGGCACTGGTGTTCTATGCCGGCCACGGCCTGCAGGTCGATGGCGAGAACTTCCTCGTTCCGACCGATGTCGATCCGAAGCGCGAGGCCGACATTCCGATCCAGGCGGTGCGCCTCAATGATGTCCTGAACACGCTGAATTCGGTGCCGAGCAAGATGCGCATCCTTTTGCTCGACGCATGCCGCAACAACCCGTTCCCGGAGCTCAAGAGCGCCGGCCACGGGCTTGCGGTCGTCGACGCCAAGACCGGCGCGCCCGGCACCTTCCTGTCGTTCTCGACTTCGCCCGGTGCGGAAGCCGAAGACGGCGACGGCAGCAACAGTCCCTATACGACGGCGCTGCTCGCGGCGGCAAAGGAGGCCGCGCCGATCGAGGAGACCCTCAAGCGCGTCCGCGTCGCGGTGAACAAGGCGACGGATGGCCGGCAGACGCCGTGGGACAGCTCGTCGCTGACCGAGGATTTCCGCTTCCTGGCAGCTCCCGCCGGCACGAACGCCGCCGCGCCAAAACTCGCATCGGCCAGGCGCACGGTCGAGCAATGGAAGGGCGACTTGCAAGGCAAGCCGGTCGAGACCGCCAATGAGATCATCGTCGCCGATGGCACCGACGAAGCCTATGAAGCCTTTGCCGCGCTCTATGCTTCGACGCCGCGCGGGCTGCAGGCGCGTGACTGGCTCGATCGCCATCGCCGCATGGTGGCCTGGAACAATGCCGTCCTTATCAACACCGCGGCCGGCTATCGCGCATTCCTCGCGCAGTATCCCGACAGCGATCTTACTGCGACCGCGCGCAAGCTGGAGGAGCGGCTGCGCAACCGCCCGAAAACATGACGCTGGCACTCGCAGCGCCCGTCAGCGTGCCCGCGACCAACGCGGCGCTGACCTGTCCCTGCAACGCGCCGCCGCTCAAAAGGGTCGATACACCAGCCAGGAAGCGTGCCGAGCCGGCGCCGCCCAAGCGCGCCAGCACGCCGCCGCGCCGTGTCGTCGAGGAAGAGGACGTCGTGGTCGTGCGCCGTCCGCCGCCGCGCGTCGTCTACGAACCCGCCGGACCGCCAGTCTCGATCGGAATCGGGATCGGCGTCGGCGGTGGCTACGGTCGACCCGGCGGCTACGGTGGCTATGGCGGACGCGGTGGCGATGGCTGGAGCGGCCGCAGGGGTGGATACTGAGCCGGTAATGGCGTAATTCATCCGGGGAAGATGCAGTAGTCGATGACCACATCTTCAGCGGGACGTCATGCGCCATCTTGTCCGCCTGCTTGCCGTGTTGTGTCTCGCGACGCCGGCCCTCGCATGGGAGCATTGGGGCGGTGATCCCGGCGGATCGCGCTTCTCGCCGCTCAAAGAGATCACGCCTGACAATGTCGCCAACCTGATCCGCGCCTGGGAATTCCGGACTGGCGATCTCGACCGCCGCGCGCCGGAGGTGATGCGGCGGTCGAAATTCCAGGCGACGCCGCTGTTCGTCGAGGACAGCCTGGTGTTCTGCTCGCCGTTCAACGAGGTGATCGCGCTCGATCCCGGGACCGGCGCGCAAAAGTGGCGCTACGATCCTGCGATCAACACCAACCAGCGTCCCGCCAACCGTTATGTCTGCCGCGGCGTCACCTATTGGGTCGACGACAATGCGCCCGCGGGAGCGGTCTGCCGATCGCGGATCTTCATGGGCACCAACGATGCCCGTCTTATCGCGCTCGATGCGAAGAGCGGGATTCCTTGCGCCGGTTTCGGCAATGGCGGCGAGGTCAGGCTCGAGATCGGCATGACACTGGAATGGCCGGGCGAGTTTCAGGTGACCTCGCCGCCGGTGGTCGGCCGCGGCGTGATCGTGGTCGGCTCCGCGATCGGCGACAACCGCCGCGTCGACGCGCCGCGCGGCGTGGTGCGCGCCTTCGATGCGCGCAGCGGAGCGCCGCGCTGGAATTTCGATCCGCTGCGGCATGACGGCATCGAGGCGGGTCACGCCAATGTCTGGGCGCCGATGTCGGTGGATCAAGCGCGTGGCCTGGTGTTCCTGCCGACGACCTCGCCGAGCCCGGATTTCTGGGGCGGCAAGCGTCCGGGCAACAACGAGCATGCCAACTCGGTCGTCGCGCTGCGCATCGAGACCGGCGAACTGGTGTGGTCGTTCCAGACCGTGCATCACGATCTCTGGGATTACGACCTGCCGGCCCAGCCGACGCTGGTACGGATCGATGTCAGTGAAGCCATGCGCGACGTCGTGATCCAGCCGACCAAGCAGGGTTTTGTCTTCGTGCTCGACCGCAATTCCGGCAGACCGGTGTGGCCGGTCGAGGAGCGCGCGGTGCCGCAAGGCACGGCGGACGGCGAGAGGCCTTCGCCGACGCAGCCGTTCCCGACCCACGTGCCGACGCTCGTGCCGCAGAAGATCTCGGTCGACGACGCGTTCGATCCGTTTCCGCTTCTCGGCCGGTCCTGCAAGGAGCAATTCGCAAACGCGCGCAGCGAGGGTCTCTACACGCCACCATCGACGCAAGGCACGCTGCTATTTCCATTCACCGGCGGCGGCGTGAACTGGGGCGGCGTCGCGTTCGATCCGCTCCATCAGATCCTCTACGCCAACGTCAGCCGCGCCGTGCATCTGATAAAGTTGATCCCGCGCGAGCAGGCGATTGGCTTCAATCCGCCGCCCGGCCATGATTTCGGCCGGCAGGAGGGCGCGCCTTTCGCGATGTCGCGCGCGGTGGTGACTTCGCCGCTCGGGTTGCCATGCAACAAGCCGCCCTGGGGCGAGATGGTCGCGGTCGACCTGAGGGGTGGCAAGATTCTCTGGCGTTCAACGGTCGGCACGACGGAGGATCGCGCGCCGCTCGGTATCGCCTTCCACTGGGGTACGCCGCTGGTGAATGGCGTGGTGGTCACCGCGAGCGGAATAGTCTTCACCGGCGCGATGGATGCGTATTTGCGCGCGTTCGATGCCAGGACTGGCCGGGAGTTGTGGCAGGGCCGGCTGCCGGTGCCAGGCGTTGCCAATCCCATGACCTATCTCTGGAAGGGCGAGCAATATGTCGTGATCGGCGCCGGCGGCCATTCGGAAGCGGGCACGACGATCGGCGACAGCGTGGTGGCTTTCCGTCTGCCGCGACAGGGCGAAGCGCCATCGCTGCGGTCGCGCACGATCGACCGGCCGGGCGGACGCTTCCTTGGCGGCGCGATTTCAGCGGGGCTCGTTCTTGCGATCATTGTGGGTGCGGCATGGCGCTGGCGCCGCACGCGTCGTGCTCGTTCAGCGAAATCCACAATCTGACTTCTCACTCCGCGCACGAAGTCGACATGCGCTTGGATTCAATGCGTGCCGAGCTTGCGCGAGCATTGATGTGCAATTGCACATCAGAGAATCCATTGAACCGCATGCGCAAGCGTCGAAATGGACACCGCGTCATTGCGAGCGCAGCGAAGCAATCCATCGCGCCACTTGCGGAGACATGGATTGCTTCGCTGCGCTCGCAATGACGGAAATCTCACCGCGAGATTGCGATCGTAGCGTCTCTTACGCCCCAAATGCCGTCACAACATCGCAAACGCGCTCGACACCATCGCCACCGGCTTGTTGTCGGTGGCCGAGAGCAGCGTGACGCGGCCGAAACTCATGGTGCGGCCGAGGCGGACGACGCGCGCGTCCGCCAGCACGTCGGCAGCGCTCACCGCGCGCATGAAATGCGTGGTCTGGTCGACGGTGGTCATCGGCCGACAGCTGCGGTTCGCGGCGAGGTTGGCGATGACCATCGAGGTATCTGCGAACGCCATCAGCGCCTGGCCACAGACGACGCCGCCGTGACGGCACAGCCGTTCGGAGAACGGCATGCGCAAGACCGCACCGGGCTGCCAATCGGCACCGGCCTCCTGCGGCGGCGCAGCATCAAAGCCTTCGATCGAGAGATTGAGATCGAGCACCCAGGGGGCAAATACCTCGCCGAGCACCCGTCGCGCATCATCGATGCCGAATTCCGTGACCTCTTCTTGCATGGGGCGCTCGTTCCTCTCCCTGGATGATGGTATTCTAGAGGGCATTCCGGGGAAGGGAACAGCAGGGCGGCCGGCTTGAAATTGCCAGACTTTTGGCGCCGGATCGCACCTGCGGCCTGCTTTGCGGTGCGGCTTGGGCGATGCTATACGCCAAGCCAACCCCGAGGGGAGTAGTAAGGGAGCATCTCATGAGAATTCTGGGCGCCATCGCTGTCGCGGCGCTGCTGGCAACGCCGGCCTACGCGCAAATTTCGACCCCCCATATCAACCTGCTTGGCGACGGGCCGACGAAGACGCCGGACGAGATCGAGCAGGACCAGATCAGGGATAAGGCCTACAGGGAATCGCTGAAGAAGATTCCGGACGCCAAGACGTCATCCGATCCGTGGGGTACCGTGCGGAGCGACGCCCCCAAGGCCGCCACCCCGGCCAAGCCGAAGACCAAGACCGGCAGCGCGCAGCAGTAAGCGCCGGCGTCGACGCGGAGACTCGGATTCGGTCTCCGCTCTCCCTATATTTGGCCGGTCGTCACCTGGTTTGGAATTGCGACATGGCCTTGCGTCCGCGTGATCTTGCGAGCCGAATGGCTGCCCGGCGAAAGCGGGGCGACGGCTTCATGCGCGAGACCTTTACCCTGCCGCGCGACGAGGCGCGGCTGAAGGCGCGCGACTTCCTCAACCGGTATCCCAAGGCCGCCTATATGAGCGCGGTAGAAAGCTGGCGCGAATTGCCCGGCGACAGGATCGAATTCACGATGCGGCGTCTTGCCAGCGCCGATTGAGAGCTAGAGCGTTTTGGAGCGAAGTGGACACCGGTTCGCGTGAAGAAAACGCGTCAAAACAAGAATCTAGAGCTTCGGTTCTGATTCAATCAG
>NZ_JBEGDB010000013.1:0-61620 GCF_043638955.1 Bradyrhizobium sp. 31Argb
CAAGGCTTCCTCCTAAAAGAAAGCCTTGAATCACGTTCAATCTGATTTGAGAATCCCAAGAGTCCACACGGCCTAGTCGTATGGCGTCGTTGGTTCGAACACCGTGTCGGGGAAACGTGGGTCCGGATCCGCATGATGCGGCCCACGTCCATCGCGGCAACTGATCGTCCGCACCCTTCGAGCATCAGCGCCGGAAGGAGATCATTCCCGCGCCTGTAGCCGGCACGATGGGAAAGATTTTCCGGCCGGCCTGAGCGCTCTCCCATGATGTCGCTTGCGGCGGGAAGGCGTTTAACCTCCTTCGGAAGTCGATGAATCGAGTCGAAACTGGGACTGCTTCACTGGCGCGTGCCGACGGGCAGTTATTGCGTCTTGTGTTCCTCGAGCTTTATGACTCCGGTACCCAATGGCATGGGTACGGTCGCCGAGACTAACATGACCATTGAGGTGCCCCTCACCGGAGCCAGGCGAACTTCGATACCCTGGTTGGCGACCATGAATTTTGTCATCGACGAATTTGGGTCGTGACCCGCGAGAGGGACGAACCGCGCGGAGCATACGGCCGCGGGACCGGAATAGCCTCGGGTCTTGAGTTGCTCCGTCCTGAGGTAAGAGAGGGTTATATCCGCCCGGAAAACACCGTTGAACACGCGCAAGGTTCGGTTGCAGGAGGAGGGGCCCACTCCATCGTCACCGGGCGGAACAGTCAGTATGAGTGCGCTAACGGGATCGACCACATTTTGCTTGTATTCTTCCTTCAAAGGAACCAGTGCCGCGCTATCTTCGATCGGTGGATCAATCTCGGTGGTTTGCGCGTTGCCGCCCTTGAGCGACACCCGTATGCTTTGCGCTCTGCCGGTCCCGACTTGGCTGGTCGTGAAGTGCGAGGGAAGAAGGGCTCCTTCGCGGACAAGCCCATTCGCCTTCATGTTGATCTTATACGACATAGCGACTCTCGCGGCGCCCGTTAGCTGGGCATCAAGGTCAGCTTGGTAGGATGACGCGCCAATGTCGTTCGCCGTCTTAACCTCGCCGACCCGAACCCCCAGATAAGCCAGCGAATACCGCGCATAGACCGTCGCAGCCATGGCCGATTGAGGGATTGGCCCTGATACCGCAACGGCCATAAGCGCCGCGATCGTTCGCCTGGCTGGTTTCCCTGCCCAATCGATCATTGTTCGACCTCTTTCTGCGAGCGCGCCAGCGCCGCGTAGTAACTTGGTTCCTTGCCTCGGCCTTGCATTCAAAGTTCGTTCCGGTCGAAGGAGGCTGCCATCCGGATTCAACTTTGTCCGATCTGAGGCGCAAATAGCGCTAAGCCGGGCGCCACCAAGTGCCGAGAGTGGAGGTGTTGTGAATTCGCCTCGGCACGGCGGCAAGTTGGTGACCCGCGTCGCTCTCACAGCCGCGGGGGTCGACTGATCCACGATGGGCTCGAAGCAATCGCATGGCATTCCCCCGGAACAATAGACGGAATGATCGATCTATTATCGAGGACGAATTTTAGCGTCAAGAGAATTAGACCGGTCGCTCTATTTAAGGGGGCTGAGTCCAACTCGAAAGCGACTAAAGATATTGTGTACGCGCCAAATGGCCGCATAAAAGCTCAACCTCTGGGCTTGTTGTTGCACTGAGTGCGATATAAACTTTACACTTGGTGCAATTATTTAGCCGCTCCGCCGCGGGCCGGGGCGGAGGCAAGGAGCGCGGTGATGAAGCTCAACGTCAATGGAAACGACCGGAACTTCGACGGCGATGTCCGCATGCCGTTGCTCTGGGCCATCCGCGATCATCTCGGGTTGACCGGGACGAAGTACGGTTGCGGCGTCGCCCAATGCGGAGCCTGTACGGTTCATGCGGACGGGCAGGCTCTGCGTTCGTGCTCGATTTCCGTAGCCGACGCGCAAGGCATGAGGATCAGGACGATCGAGGGATTGGGTGCAGACCATCGCCTGCTTGCCGCTTGGGTCAAGCACGACGTTCCGCAATGCGGCTACTGCCAGTCCGGCCAGATCATGCAAGCCGCCGCGCTGCTTGAAGCGATCCCTAAGCCCACCGACGCCGACATCGATGGTGCCATGAGTGGAAACATCTGCCGATGTGGGACCTATCAGCGCATCAGAGCGGCGATCAAGGATGCGGCAGGAGTCGCGTGATGTCCGAACGTAAATCCGAAGAACGGTCGTCGCGATCGCCCGTGCTCACCCGCCGGCGTCTGGTCTTGGGCGGCAGCCTGCTGGGCGGGGCGCTAGTGGTCGGTTACACGGCAAGAAACATAGGAGCCGTCGCGTCTGGCGCGCTGAGCATCGGCGCGCAAAGCCCGGATCCAAGCGCGTTCGGGCCGTTCATCAAGATCGACGAAGCGGGCTGGGTTACCGTCGTCAACAAGCATCAGGAGATGGGGCAGGGCACCCACGCGGGGCTCGCGGCAATCGTCGCGGAAGAGCTTGACGCGGATTGGGAAAAAGTCAGGCTCGAGTCGTCCCCCGCAAATGCCGCCATCTACAAGAACACGGTGATGGGAATCCAGGCTACCGCGGGCTCGAGCGCCATCGCAGGCTCGTGGGACCAGCTTCGCCACGCCGGTGCCGCCGCGCGCGCGATGTTCGTGCAGGCTGCTGCCGGAAAGTGGGGCGTACCCGTCGCCTCGATCAACGTACGAAGCGGCGTCGTATATCACGCCGGTTCGGACCGTCAGGAAACTTTCGTTGAGTTGCTCGCTGACGCGGCGAAGGTCACGCCGCCGGCGAATCCGACGCTCAAGGATCCCAAGGACTACAAATTGATCGGAACGGATCTTGTGCGCCGCAAGGATAGCCAATCCAAGAGCAACGGTACTGCGCGTTACACGCAGGACGTCCAGCTTCCGCGCATGCTCACGGCAATGGTTGCCCACCCTCCCCGTTTCGGAGGCAAGCTCGCCAGCTTCGACGCCGGCGCGGCCCGAAGAATACCCGGCGTGGTGGACGTGTTCGAGATCGGGAGCGGCGTGGCGGTGGTTGCGGAAGACACCTGGTCCGCGCGCCGCGGGCGCGACGCGCTCAAGATCACTTGGGACGACACGAAGGCCGAGACGCGTTCATCGCACGAACTGCGGGCTCTCTACCGCGATATCGCCAACGGCAAAACCGATGTGACCGGCGCGGCGTTCCATACCGTCGGCAATGTCGAGCGGGCCTTCGATGGAGAACTTTTCGAGGCGTCGTTCGACTTCCCGTATCTCGCACATGCTGCGATGGAGCCGATGAACTGCGTCGCGCGGGTCGACGGGCGCAAGGTGAAGCTGATGTTCGCGTCGCAGCTGCAGACCATGGACCAGATTAATGCCGCGCTGACGGCGATCTCGCTGCCCGGCATGGTCGAGATCGAAACGTTGCCGGCGGGCGGATCGTTTGGACGCCGGGGCATCATGACATCCGACTACGTTGTCGAATGCGTCAACATCGCCCGTCACGTGGGTGGCGGCAGGCCGGTCAAGCTCGTCTGGACGCGAGAAGACGACATGACTTCAGGATACTACCGGCCGATGGTTCACCACAGGATTTCCATCAAGTGCGGCGACGCAGGCCTTCCGGCTGCCTGGCGCCATCACGCCGTGGCGCAGGCGCTGATTCCGTTCGGCGCCAACGAAATCGCTGTCGAGGGCATCAAGAATTCGCCGTACCTTGCCGTCGCGGCCGTGGTCGATGGCAAGGTTTTCACGCCGAAGCTCGCCGTGCCTCCAGCATTCTGGCGCTCGGTCGGCAACTCTCACACGGCCATGGTCCTCGAACATACAGTCGACCAGCTCGCGCGTCGG
The DNA here is from genome assembly GCF_043638955.1 of Bradyrhizobium sp. 31Argb. Taxonomy (NCBI): domain Bacteria; kingdom Pseudomonadati; phylum Pseudomonadota; class Alphaproteobacteria; order Hyphomicrobiales; family Nitrobacteraceae; genus Bradyrhizobium; species Bradyrhizobium sp. 31Argb. The sequence continues at coordinate 3,800 of NZ_JBEGDB010000013.1, forward strand.
GCCAAACGCGATCCGGCCGAGTACCGCCGCGCAATCTATGCGAAGGCAGGCGATGTCCGTCGGCTCGCCGTATTGGAGCTCGTCTGCAAGAAGGCAGGTTGGGCCGGCCCGATCGAAGCCGGGTGGGCACGCGGGCTCGCCGTTCACGAATGCTTCGGTACCGTCGTCGCCCAGGTGGCCGAAGTATCCATGCGCGGAGGAATCCCGAAAGTGCGCCGCGTGGTCTGCGCGGTTGATTGCGGCGTCGCCGTAGCTCCGAACCAGATTGCCGCGCAGATGGAGGGTGGGGTCTGCTTCGGACTAAGTGCCGCGCTCTACGGCCGCATAACGCTTGATCGCGGCGTTCCGCAGGAAACGAACTTCGACGGTTACAGGGTTCTTCGCATGGACGAGGCGCCTTCCGTCGAAACCTACATCGTGCCTTCGCGGAGGAACCCGACGGGTGTGGGCGAACCCGGTGTGCCATTGATCGCTCCCGCCGTGGCCAACGCGATTCTGAGCCTCACCGGAAGGGCGACGACCGGTCTTCCGTTCGTCACGTGATCTTGGGAGCGAAATCGTCCCTCAGCAATACCTTTGAACCGAACGTCTGCCTCGAACCGCTTCGTCGAGAGCCACACATCTCGCACGATTTCCTCTCATTTATCGAAGGAGAGTTGCCATGAAGTTCGACCGTCGGAGTCTCATTCGTTGCCTTGCGGCGGCTGTCCTCAATCTTCAGTCGATCGCAGTTGCGCACGGGGAATCGTCAGCGACCCGCGGGGACCATCAGTCGGTTTCCCTCGAATCGGAGGGCGACATCCGCGGGGTCCTGGTGACGATGGTGCGCTCGTGACGGCCGGTCGTCTTCAGCGGGGCCACCTCCGGGGTACGTTGCGGACCGGCTTGGTGGCCGCTGCGGACCACATCGAAGCACAGACGAACCTCGGCCCGATGAAGACAGCTTCGATCGACTTGGCGCTTAACCTGCTGGATGCCGATAGCGTCTCCGGCAAGTTGGATGATCTAAAGAATAGATTTCCCATTGTCGTGACCCTCCTCGAGAGGCACGGGGCACCCTTGCCGACGTTGCGTCAGTTCGGATCGATGTGCCGTAGGGCAGAGAACTACGAACTAGCCATGGAGGCGTTCGTCGCGGCCCTTTCCCTGGCGCCGACCGACGTCCGGCTGTGGCGCGACCTTTCGAGCATCTACGAATGCCTCTCCCGCGACGAGCTGGCCGAGACCTGCCTGCGCAAAGCGTTGGAGCTGGAGATCGTCCACGCCGACACCTGGCTCCGACTGGCGATTCTCACCGGCAGGAGAGAGGCGACGCCGAAGAGTCGGAAAAAGCTTTCCTCTCCGCGCTCGCTCTCGATCCGAGCCTTGCGGAAGCCAGCTTCGGCTTGGGCGCGCTCTATCTGAAGGTTGGTCGCTACGAAGACGCGGCCGAGCACTTCCGCAACGGAATCGAGCACGGGGACGCGAGCGGATACGTCGGCCTGGGGCGTGCCACCTACATGCTCGCGGAATTTACGAAATGCGCCGAAGCCTTCGAGAAGGCGGCGGCATTCGGTCCGCTCGACGCGGACGACTTCCGGCAATACGCCCGGGCGCGGAGCTATGCCGCGTTCTCGTCGGCAAAGCCGAGCAAGGCGTGACCGCCTGTACGACCTTGGCAGGCGTCGTCGTGGAACGAATCGAGGATACTAACACTGCGAGCCACCGCGAACCCGGATGCAACGGCCGCCCAAATCGCCGGGGCTGCCGAGCGCTCAAAAGCCTCGTCGGCGTCTTGAGATACTGATTGCGTCCGCTGCAAAGCAGCGCTGTGACTCCAGTGGATTGACGTTCGGCGAGAAGGCGAATTTGCCCGGACTCCCGCACTCGCTTCGCAAGGTCGTGCATACAGACTCTGCTATTGTCCGCGGCTTGCTCTTCGCATCCTGACGGCCTATCCCAGCAGCGAAGACCGGCCGTTGTCTGAAGAAGGAAACCATGCGCTCTTGACCTTACTGGACAGAGAATCGCACTATGCGCAAGAATCCATTATTGCACTCGATGAAGGTCACCAAGGGCTGAAATTCATGCGACAATAGGTCATGAAGAACACATCTCCGAAGGAAGAGGGGGTTCGCGAACGCAAAAGGCGCGAAACCCTGCAACGCATAGCCGAAACGGGTCTGCAACTGTTTGTGAAGCACGGCTACGACGCGACCACTCTCGAGACAATCGCGGAAGCTTCGGGAATTTCGCGAAGGACCTTCTTCTACTACTTCAAGTCCAAGGAGGAGATTGTGCTCGCTTGGCAGCGGGGACTGGCGGAGGCGCTCAGGAGCGTGGTTTTGGAACAGTCCACCAAGCAGCCCCCGCTTGAAGCAGTGAAGAATGCTCTATTGAAACTCACGGCGCGTTATCACTCCGACAAGAGCATCATGATCGACAAGCTGATGCGCTCGAACGAAGCATTGGCGGCCCGGACCCACGCCAAATATGTCGAGAGCGAGCAGGCCGTATTCGAGGCGCTCTGCATTATGTGGCCGGAACCGAAGCGACAGAAGGCGCTGCGCGCGGTCGCCATGATGTCGATCGGCGCGATGCGTCTGGCGCTCGAAGCGTGGGGCGCCGAGGAGGGAAAACGCCCTCTCTCGGCCTATCTCCGCGATTCGTTCGCGAACTTGAAGGCCGAGCTCTAAGCTTCCGCGCTGAGAGGTCGGCTCTTCCGATGATGCTATTCCGAGCCCGAGGCGGGAATGCCGCCAGGTACCGGGATCTTTCGTCGTCCGGCGCCGCTGTCAGGATTTCGAGCCCGACGCCGCCGACGCCCTTCTGAAAACGACAGTTCTGCCGAGAAGCGAAACTCCCACGTAGCCGCGCAGCCGGAGTTCGCCTTCGGCGACTTCCGCGTCGCAGTTGTAACTTTGTCCCGAACGGCCGTCATACAGCGTACCTCCGGTATACTTCCCGTCCTTCCACGTAAGTCCCTTGATCAACACAATTCCCTTCAGAGATCTCGACCGTAGCGACGGATCGGGATTGTGGGCGTCGAGCTTGAACGTCTTACCGTCGGCCTCGACGACTTTGTCGCCCCAGAGCAGGCGCGCATTGTATTCCGGGCCGGCATTGAACATGTCGATCTTGAGGTTGTCGGATTCCCATATGCCGACGATATCATCGGGCTTCTTGCTTTGGGCCAAGGCACCGGTGGTGCCCGCGATGAGCATCAAGACGATTCCGGCTGCGGCTAACGCTTTCCAACTCGGCATTGCAGATCCTTTCGAAAAACTCGCACTGGGTGTAGTTAATGTATTACACTGAGTGTAATTATTCAAGCGCCCCTCGGGGTGAGCAGTTGCGCGGCCGCTCTCCGGATATTAAATAGATCGAGTGATCGATCTAATATAGGCAGCAGTTCAAAAAGGAATCGATATGGCAAAGTGGACTACGGCCGACATGCCATCACTGCATGGCCGATCCGTCATCGTAACCGGCACGGGAGGGCTCGGCTTCGAAGACGCTCTGGCGCTTGCTTGCGCCGGTGCGGAGGTCATCGTGGCCGGGCGCAACCCTGCCAAGGGTGCGGAGGCATTGGCCCGCATCCGCGAGGCAGTGCCGCAGGCGAATGCTGGCTTCGAGGAGTTAGACCTTGCGAGTCTGGCCTCGATCGCCGCCTTTAGCGAGCGGCTGCGCGGCACGCGTGCCAGCCTCGACGTGCTCATCAACAACGCCGGGGTGATGGTCCCGCCGGTTCGGCGCGTGACCTCGGACGGGTTCGAGCTTCAATTCGGGACCAACTATCTCGGCCACTTCGCGCTCACGGCCGGACTGATGCCGTTGCTTCGCAAGGGCCGCGACCCGCGCGTGGTGACGATATCCAGTGTCGCGGCGCGCAATGGCAAGATCGACTTCGACAACCTCCAGGGGGAGCGCGATTACAAGCCGATGGCGATCTACAGCCAGTCGAAGCTGGCCGACTTGATGTTCGCGCTTGAGCTTCAGCGCCGCAGTGATCGCGGCCGCTGGGGTGTCGCCAGCCTCGCGGCCCATCCCGGCGTCTCGCGCACCGATTTGCTGCCCAATGGCGCCGGGCGAAGCAGCATCGTCGGTCTTACGCGGCGGCTTTTCTGGTTCATGTTCCAGCCGGCTGCGCAAGGCGCGCCGCCGACCCTCTTCGCCGCCACCTCGCCCGACGCGCGTCCCGGCACGTACTATGGGCCCGACAAGATGAACGAGATGCGTGGACACCCGGCGGAGGCGAAGCTGCCGCCCCAGGCCAAGGACGCCGAAGTCGCCTTCCGCCTGTGGGAAGTCTCCGAACGGCTCTGCCGCGTCCAGTTCGGGTAGGCCGCGCCATGAGCAAAATGCGTTCCCGCCTCGCTCTAGGCGGCGCGATCCTGACGGCTGGGCTCGCCGGCTGCGGCGAGCGACTTGTCGACGTCAGTCCGTCATTGTCACCGGTGCAGCGTGACGAGGTGCAACGCCAAGCGATCCGGCCGCCGATCGAGCGTGACGCGGACTTCGAGACGGTCGCTGTCGATCCGTTCGATGAAGCGGTGTCCCGACGATCGTGAGTGAACTCGCAACCTTCGTGCCGCACCCCGCAAGTCCAATAGGTCACTGATCGGTGTTCGCCGAATCAGCCTTTGCCGGAATGGGGGGCAAGACCTTTTTTGCGGGTACGTCGTGGCGTACCAGTCTCGGCCCGATCATGGACGCGAGCGGAAAGGTGGTGTTGATTTCGTTGCCTTTTGCGTCGGTGAACGGAGAAGTCCCGTCAATACCGACTTGAATGTGTCTTGAACCTTTTTAAGGTCGGATCGCGACGCGCGAAGGGTCATCGCTTTCGCAGCGTCAACAAGGCCGATTACCGCCGTCGCCCCAGCCTCCGGATCCAATTTGGGATCGATTTCGCCTCGCCTTTGTCCGTGACGTAGGACTTCCGCCATCACGCTACGCCTGCTTAGGTCGTATGTCCGCAATATCTTCGCTACTTCGGGGTTGCGCGCACTCTCGGCGAAGACTTCGTACATAAGCGCGAGTTTGGCCGGCTGGCTCCCTTTCGCCTGCATGTCCATTTCGGAAAGAATCGCATTGATTACCGAGCGATCTCCGCCAACTGCCGATCTAAAGCGTTCCGCTGCAGTCTGAAGGTATGCCTCTGACAGTGCTCCGATGATCGCTTCCTTGCTCTCGAAATAATGATAGAGGTGCCCAGGGCTGATCTTTGCTTCGGAGCATATTTGGGCCGTGGAGGCTCCCTTGAGTCCGCTCCGCAAAAAGCAGCGCATCGCCGCCGTCAAAATTTCCTGACGCTTATTTTCGTGCTTCACAGGGTCGAGTTTCCGCATAAGTGCCCTATAAGCCGAAGTAATCGCTGTTACAAACGAATTAGAGCGATCAGAACTATTGGAAGATCGAGCTGCTGCCCGGTTTGATGGACATCAGGATTCGGTGTTCATGAAGCCGGAGGTGGGCGATGAAGAGACGGAAGTTCAGGCGCGAGTTCAAGGTCGAAGCGGTCAAGCCGCTCAGGGAACGCGGGGTGTCGGTGGCGCAAGCCAGCCGCGACCTGGACGTTCACACGAATCAGCGAAGGAGCGAGGAGCAGTACGGTTAACTGTCGTCTCGCATGCGTTTACGAATTTCCGCACGAGCGCCCGGCAACTTCTGCTTCCTGACTCGCGGTCGATGCGGGTGATGACCAATTCGAAATATTGCGACCTCTGCGCGAGTCCCTATCGTGTCGCAAACGCCGATTAGCCACCAGCGCGCCGGCGAGAGCGGTCCAGCCGGTCTGATGCGAGGCGCCAAGGCCCTCGCCGGTATCGCCATGAAAATACTCGTAGAAGAGCAATAAATCGCACCAAGCCCCGCCGCGCCGGAAGCGGGGATTCAATCCGAGCGCTGGTCGCTGGCCCTCTGCGTTCCGGAGGAACAATCTGAGTAGTCGGCGCTCGAGTTCTTCGGCCACTTGCTCGAGGCTTGCCTGCCTGCCTGATCCTGTCGGCAATTCAACGGTGAAGTCTTCCCCAAAGTTGGTATGCAGATGTCGTAGCGACTCGATTGCGAGAAAATTGAGCGGAAACCAGATCGGTCCGCGCCAGTTCGAATTGCCGCCGAACAGTCCGGTCCGAGATTCGCCCGGCTCATAGTCGAGACGAGCGACATGTCCGTCCATGTTGACGATGAGCGGATGTTCGCGGTGGTAACGCGACAGCGATCGCAGCCCGTAAGACGACAGAAACTCCGACTCATCGAGCATACGCGCGAGAATCTGCTTCATGCGCGACTTGCCCACCAGCGAGATCAGCCGAGGGCGTTCATTGGTCGGCGGCATGTGCAGGAATTCTGCAAGGTGCGGCTTGTTCTCGATGTACCAGCGCGTGCGCTGGCGAAACATCGGCAGTCGTTCCCACAGCGCCGCATCGAGCTCTACGGCCGCAAAGATTGGCAACAGTCCCACCATGGAACGCGCGCGCACCGTGAAAGTCGAGCCGTCGCGCTTGCGAAGCCGATCGTAGAAAAAGCCGTCTTGGTCGTCCCAGAGCCTGCTCATGGCGGCGGCGATTAGAGCGAAATGCTCGAAGAACTTTACCGCGACGTCCTCGTAGCTAGGCTGATGGTTGGCAAGCAGGAGTGCCATCTCCAGCATGTTGAGACAGAACTTGGCCATCCAGGCGGTGCCATCCGACTGCTCCAGTACATCGCCTTCGGGGAGCATCTGCGAGCGGTCGAACGGGCCGATGTTGTCGAGTCCTAGGAAGCCGCCCTCGAACACGTTGTCGCCACATGCGTCTTCTCGATTTACCCACCAGGTGAAGTTGATCAAGAGCTTTTGAAAAGCGCGAGCCAGAAAATCGAAATCGGTGCCGCCATCGATCCGGAACACCGCAAGCGTGGCCCACGCTTGAACTGGCGGATTCACGTCTCCGAAATTCCATTCATACGCCGGCAACTGGCCGTTCGGGTGCATGTACCATTCGCGCGCCAGCAGCAGCAGTTGATGCTTCGCTGCTGAGGGGTCGATGTGCGCCAGCACCACGCAATGGAAGGCGAGATCCCATGAGGCATACCATGGATATTCCCATTTGTCGGGCATGGCGATGATGTCGTGGTTGTTCAGATGGCGCCAGTCCGCGTTGCGACCGAACGTGCGTGCCTGGGGCGGACGTATGATGTCGCCGGCGAGCCAGCGCGCGACGTCGTAATGGTAGAACTGCTGGCTCCACAGCATTCCAGCGAACGCCTGCCGCATAACTGCGGCCTCATCCTCGCTCGCGCTGTCAGGGGTCAGCGCTTTATAGTACTCGTCAGCTTCGCGGCTCCGGTCGGCATGGATCCGCTCGAAGTCTGCCCCGAGGTCCGCGGTCTGGCCCAGCCCATCACGTGCCAGGCGAAGCCTGAGCTCGACCGTTTCGCCGGCAGCGACGTTGAGGCGATACCAGCAGGCCATTTTTGTGCCCTGCCTCGCAGGATTTACTGTCGCCGCACCGTGGACGACGTGGTCGTTGATGCCGTCCTTTGGATAGGGCGTCTGCTCAGCAGTGACGCCATACAGGTACTTGGCATTGGTTTCGTTTTCACAGAACAGCAGCAGCGGCGGCCTTCCGGCCGGATCCGCCCCGGCAGTGAAGCGCCAGCGGCCCAGCAGTTCTTCTTCAGCGATCGCGCCGACGTTGCCGGTTTCAGCGGTCGCCCGGATGGTCGGCCGTGCGACACCTGCCTCCCATGACCAGCGGTTGCGAAACCACAGTGTCGGAAGCACGTGAAGCTCAGCCGGATCGGGTCCCGCGTTACGAACGCTGATGCGTATGCATACATCATGAGGTAATGCTTTGGCGTAATCCGCCGTGATCTGCCAGAAACGATCCCCTTCGAAAGCACCGGTATCCACGAGTTCAAATTCAGGCTCGTCCTTGTTGCGCCTTGCGTTCTCCTGCCGAAGCAACGCGTAGGGAAACTCCGCGTGCGGATAGTGGTAACGCCAACGAAGCCACGAGCTGGTCGGTGTTGCGTCTACGTACCACCAGTACTCTTTGGCATCTTCGCCGTGATTTCCCTCTGGACCACTGAGACCGAAGATACGTTCCTTGAGGAGGGGGTCACGTCCATTCCAAAAGGCTAGAGCAAAACACAGGCGCTGCGCTCGATCGCAAAGGCCGGCGAGACCGTCCTCGTTCCACCGATAGGCGCGCGAGCGCGCGTGTTCGTATGGGAAGTATTGCCAGGCTTGTCCATCCGCACTGTAGTCTTCACGCACCGTACCCCAAGCCCGCTCGCTGATGTAAGGCCCGATCGCTTTCCAGTCACCGGGAGTATCGGGCGACGAGTCGGCAAGCCTTGCATGCTCAGCCGAACGGGGTGGAACGGTTCGCCCGACATGGTCCATGCTATGCGGCTTTCGAGGGCTGCAACATCGCCTTGACCGTCGCGATGACATGATCGACAGTGAACCCGAACTCCTGCTGCAAGGCCTTCAGTGGAGCGGAAGCGCCAAAAGTGTGCATGCCAATGACTCGGCCAGTCCGCCCGACGTACCGCTCCCAGCCGAACGTTGACGCCTGCTCGATTGCAACGCGGGCCGTGACCTCCGGCGGCAAGACGGCGTCGCGGTATTCCTGCGTCTCGCGTTCGAAGACATCCCAGGAAGGCATCGAGACCACGCGCGAGCGGATACCATCCAAGCTAAGTCTCTCATGAGCGTCGGCCGCCAAACTCAACTCACTGCCGGTGGCAATCAGGATTATGTCTGGCTTGCCGTCAGGGGCGTCGGCAAGCACGTAGGCGCCTCGCGACACCCCGGATGCCGATGCATATTTGCTGCGATCGAGGGTCGGTAACGGTTGACGAGACAGCGCCAACAAGGCTGGCCGATGACGAAGCTGCATGACGTAGCGATAGGCCTCCACCACTTCGTTGGCATCACCCGGCCGGAACAGCGTCAGACCCGGCATTGCCCGCATTGAGGCGAGATGCTCGATCGGTTGATGCGTTGGGCCGTCTTCGCCATCGCCCATGGCATCATGGGTAAAAACAATGACGACCGGTAGCTCCATCAGCGCGGCCAGTCGTATCGCGGGCCGGGCGTAGTCGCTGAAAATCAGGAAGGTCGCGCCGAACGGCCGCAGTTTCGATAGTGCCAGACCGTTCAGGATTGCAGCCATCGCGTGTTCGCGGATGCCGAAATGCAAATTCTTGCCGCCCGGTGTGGCGGCCTGAACATCGCCTGCGCCTTCAAAGGTTAGCAGCGTCTTGGTCGATGGACCTAGATCGGCCGAACCGCCAATCAACCAGGGAACGTTCTGCGCTAGAACGTTCAGGACCTTTCCCGACGCCTCACGACCCGCGAGGCCCTTCGAATCGGCCGGGAATGACGGCAGGTTACGGTCCCAGCCTGCCGGAAGCTTGCGCTGTTGCATCTGGTCGATCTCGGTCGCCAGCGCGGCATACTTCGAGCGGTAATCAGCGAACAGGGCCTGCCATTTGCGGTGGGCCTCGGCGCCTCGCACGCCGACGCCGGAGGCGAAGTGTTCGATAACGCCGTCAGGCACCAGGAAACTCGAGTCTTCGGGCCACCCATAGGCGCGCTTGGTGAGCTTGACTTCTTCAACACCGAGCGGCTCGCCATGCGCCGCGGCCGTATCGTGGCGGTGTGGCGAGCCGTATCCAATATGGCTGTCGAGTATCACCAGCGTCGGTCGGCCGCTCGTGTCGCGAAACGTTGCCAAGGCCTGTTCAATGCCCGCAATGTCGTTGGCGTCACCGACATGAAGGATATTCCAGCCATAACCGGTGAAACGGACGGCTACATCTTCGGTGAATGCCAGCCGCGTGCTGCCTTCTATCGTGATGTGGTTGTTGTCGTAGATCCAGCACAGATTGTCGAGGCCAAGGTGGCCGGCGAGCGACGCCGCTTCAGAGCCAACACCCTCCATCAGGCATCCGTCTCCGCACACGGCATAGATGTCGTAATCGAAGATAGCAAAATCCGGCTTGTTGTACCGCACAGCGAGCCAGCGCTGCGCGATTGCCATGCCGACGCTGGTCGCAATGCCTTGTCCGAGCGGGCCGCTGGTCGTCTCCACGCCGGATACCAGGTGGTATTCGGGATGCCCTGGCGCGTGACTCCCAATCTGGCGAAAGCGCCGGATATCGTCGAGAGTGACAGCAGGCCTGCCCAACGTTTCGTACTCGGCATTCACGGCCTGCGTGCCCGTAAGATAAAGCACCGACCACAGCAGCATTGACGCGTGGCCGTTCGACAGCACGAAGCGGTCGCGGCCGGGCCAGATCGGATCTTGCGGATCGAAGCGCATGACTCGGTTCCAGAGCGTATAGACAAGGGGCGCAAGCGCCATCGGCGTGCCGGGATGGCCGGAGTTGGCGGCCTGGACCGCGTCGATCGACAGTGTGCGGATGGTGTTGATCGCGAGCTGGTCGAGTTCGGCGTCGGTCATGGCTGATTTCCTCCCGCAGGCGTCGATTACAGGCCGCTTGTGCGCGGCAACCGGTGTGCGTGCTTCGTCAGCGATAGGCTGCCGCCCATCGAGCAACAGAGGCGGGATCGAGGAGCACTTCGATCTACATTCCTCACTCTCTGCGTTACGCTACCGTTGGGTTGTGCCAGCCGCCCGGTGGCGTGACATTCTTGTCCGCTTCATGAGGCCCCCAGCTTCCGGCTTGGTATTCGTGGACGGGGGTCACCTTCTTCAAGACCGGATCGACGATCCGCCATGCTTCTTCGACATAGTCCTGTCGTGCAAACAGCGTCCGGTCGCCGTTCATGGCGTCGCCGAGCACGCGTTCATATGCATCCATCTCTTCTGGGCCAGGGCGGCGGCTCGCCAACAATTCGACCGGCTCGCCGACCTCTCGATCACCCTCATCCATCACCATCGTGCCAAGAGCAATGGCCATGTCGGGATTGATGCGAAACCGCAAATAATTCGGTATCGCGGCGCAATGGGGAAAGATCGGCGGAGCCTCACGAAGGCGTACGATCACCTCCGTGCAAGTCACGGGAAGCGATTTTCCGGCACGGATGTAAAATGGCACTCCCTGCCAGCGCCAGGAGTCGATCTCCAGTCGCAGCGCGGCGAACGTCTCCACCTGCGAGTCCGGAGCAACGCCAGGCTCCTGCCGGTAGCCGTGAAACTGTCCGCGCACCAACTCCTTCTCAGCGATCGGTGGAATCGATCTCAGGACCTTGACCTTCTCGTCACGCAGCGATTCGCTGTCCGATCGGGCTGGCGGTTCCATCGCCAGATTGGCCAACACCTGAAACAGATGATTCTGGATCACGTCGCGAATTGTGCCGGTTTGATCGTAGAACGCACCACGACCCTGCACGCCGAAATTCTCCGCCATTGTGATCTGCACGCTGCTCACGAACTTGCGGTCCCAGAACGACTCCAGGAACGCGTTTGCGAAGCGAAAGAAGACCATGTTGTGAACAGGTCGTTTTCCGAGATAGTGGTCTATGCGGAAGATATGATCTTCGTCGAACCTGGCGAGCAGAATCTTGTTGAGGTTGCGTGCCGAGGCGAGATCATGCCCGAATGGCTTCTCCACAATGACACGCGCGCCGTTGGTGCAATCGGCAGTGTCGAGCCGCTCCACTACGGTTGCAAACAATGCCGGTGGGATCGCCAAATAATGTGCCGGCCGCTGCGCCGAGCCGAGCTGCCTGCGAAGGGCGTCGAACGTGGTCGGATCGGCATAGTCGCCATCCACGTAACGTAAAAGACCGACTAGCTTGTCAAACGCAGCGGGGTCGAGGCCGCCGTGCTTTTCGAGGCTATCTCGTACCCGGGCCTTGAGCTGGTCGAGTGTCCAGCCGGCCTTTGCGACGCCGATGACGGGCACATCGAGGTGGCCCCGTTTCAGCATCGCTTGCAGCGACGGAAAGATCTTCTTGTAGGCGAGATCGCCGGTTGCGCCGAAAAACACCAATGCGTCGGATCTAGGTTCGCTCATGGCTATCTCGGTCTCTCATTGGCCGCCTTTTCCAAGTGTCCACCGAACTCGTAGCGCATCGCCGAAAGCAGCTTGTTCTGGAAGTCAGCCTCGCCGCGAGAACTGAAGCGCTCGTAAAGCGCCGTCGTCAGCACCGGGGCGGGGACTGCTTCGTCGATCGCTGCTGCGATGGTCCAGCGTCCTTCGCCGGAGTCAGATACGCGCCCTGCGAATTTGGAGAGCGCCGGATCTTCCAGCAACGCTGTTGCTGTCAAATCGAGAAGCCACGAGGCAATCACGCTGCCGCGCCGCCACACTTCTGTGATTTCGGGCAGCTTCAGGTCATATTGGTAGTGCTCGGGAACGCGAAGCGGTGTTGTTTCGGCATCCGTCGCGTGCGTCTGCTTACCAATGTTTGCCGCACGCAGGATACCGAGGCCCTCGGCATACGCCGCCATCAGCCCGTACTCGATACCGTTGTGGACCATCTTGACAAAGTGACCGGCGCCGCTCTGCCCGCAGTGGAGATAGCCGTGCTCGGAGGTGCCGGCGGGAGCGCGCTCTCGTCCTGGCGTGCGCGGGATATCGCCGACACCGGGGGCGAGGGTCTTGAAGATGGGATCCAGCCGCTGCACTGCCTCGTCAGGACCGCCGATCATCATGCAGTAGCCGCGCTCGAGACCCCACACGCCGCCGCTGGTGCCGACGTCTACATAATTGATGCCGCTCCGCGCCAACTCCTTGGAACGCCTGATGTCATCGATGTAGTAGGAGTTGCCGCCGTCAATCAGAGTGTCGCCGGCTTCGAGCAGCGGCAGCAGATCACCGATCGATCTATCCACGACTGCTGCCGGAACCATCAACCAGATCGCTCGGGGCTTTTCGAGCTTTTTTACGAAATCCGCCAGCGAAGAGCTGCCGGTCGCCTTGTCCTTCACCAGATCCGCCACCGCATCAGGTGACATATCGAAGACGACACATTGGTGGCCATGTCGGAGAAGTCTTCGCACCATATTGGCGCCCATTCGGCCAAGGCCGATCATTCCGAGCTGCATGGGTGGCTCCTCTGAAGGATGTTGCTGCTACGACGTGGTTTGCTCTCCGGTGCCCAGATTTCTCGGCGCCTCGAGATCGGTATTTATGGGTGCTCCTACCTGAACGTACGGTATCGTCTAATCAGGGCGTTGGTTGAACTGTCGTGGCCGAGCTTCGGTTCAATCTCGCTGGTGAGTTCCGGGATGATGCGCTGGGCCAAAACCTTGCCAAGCTCAACGCCCCACTGATCGAATGAATCGATGTTCCAGATCGTCCCCTGCGTGAAGACGCTGTGTTCGTAAAGTGCAACCAGCTTACCGAGTGCGGCGGGTGTCAGCCGTTCCAGCAGAATCGTGTTGGAGGGCCGGTTTCCTTCGAACACGCGATGTGGAACGAGCCAGTCGGGCGAACCCTCCGCCTTAACTTCGTCGGCCGTCTTGCCGAATGCGAGCGCTTCGCCCTGCGCAAAGACGTTCGCGATCAACATGTCATGTTGCTCCCCAACTTGGTTGAGTGTCTTCTGAAAGGCGATGAAGTCGCAGGGAATGAGGCGAGTGCCCTGATGGATGAGCTGATAGAACGAGTGCTGGCCGTTGGTTCCAGGCTCGCCCCAATAAATCGGACCGGTGTCATGCGCGACAGGATTGCCCTCGAGCGTGACGTGCTTTCCATTGCTCTCCATCGTCAATTGCTGGAGATAGGCCGGAAATCGTTTCAGGTATTGCTCGTACGGCAACACGGCAACCGTCTGCGCGCCGAAGAAATTATTGTACCAAATGGCAAGCAGCCCCATCAGCACGGGCAGGTTGCGCTCGAACGGCGCGGTGCGAAAATGCTCATCCATCTCATGGAAGCCGCCGAGCATGGCGCGAAAGTTGTCCGGGCCGATGGCAAGCATCGTCGAGAGTCCGATCGCTGAGTCCATGGAGTACCGTCCGCCGACCCAGTCCCAGAAGCCAAACATGTTAGCGGTGTCGATGCCGAAATTGGTCACTTCCTTTGCGTTGGTCGACACCGCGACGAAATGCTTCGCGACCGACTTCTCGTCACCCCCAAGTGCCGTGAGCGACCAATTGCGCGCGCTTCGGGCATTGGTCATGGTCTCCAGCGTTGTGAAGGTCTTGGAAGAGATAATGAACAGGGTCTCCGCCGGATCGAGATCGCGGGTCGCCTCCGCGAAATCGGTTCCGTCCACGTTGGAGACGAACCGGAACGTCATCGCGCGGTCGCTGTAGTGCTTGAGCGCCTCATAGGCCATCACGGGCCCGAGATCGGAGCCGCCGATGCCGATGTTGACGATGTTACAGACCGGCTTGCCGGTGTGGCCGTGCCACGCGCCGCGGCGTAGGCGATTGGAGAAGTCGGTCATGCGGTCGAGTACCGTATGGACCTGGGGTACAACGTCCTCGCCATCAACCAGGATCGATTGCCCTTTCGGCGCGCGCAGCGCTACGTGCAGAACGGCCCGCTTCTCGGAAGTATTGATCTTCTCGCCGCTGAACATCGCATCGATCCGCGCCCGCAGTCCCGACTGTTCGGCCAGTTGCAGCAGCAGATTCAGCGTTTCATCGGTTATGCGGTTCTTGGAGTAGTCGAGGTAGAGTCCTGCTGCCTCGCTCGTCAAACGGTCACCGCGTTTGGGGTCTTGAGCAAAAAGCTCGCGCAGATGTAAGCGGCCGACCTTCTGAAAATGTGCCGACAGAGCGTTCCAGGCGGGAAGTACAGTGACTGATTTCGTGGCTGTTGGCATTCATCGCTCCTGCTAACGCATCATGGCGGCTTGCGCAGCTTGCTTGCGCGAGCGAGCACTCTTCTCCGCCAGCGGGCCTTCCCACATCCGGAATCCGCCCTTGAACGCGTTCGCGTTATCCCCGTGCCGGCACGATGGCGGCAGTTGTTTCAGCTTCTTGGCGTTGCCGCCGCCCAGCACGACGTCATCGGGTTGGAGTGCCGCAACCAGGCATTCAACAACATCCTCGACGCGCTTTCGCCATGCCTTCTTCCCAAATTCTTCCAGCGCGCGAGCGCCAACATAATCCTCGTAGGTACGCTTCTTGTAGGGCAAATGGCCAAGCTCCATTGGCTGGACAATGCCGTCCACGATCATCGTCGAGCCAAGCCCCGTCCCGAGCCCTAGAAACAACATTTTGCCGCCCCGGTAGCTGCCGAGCGCCTGCATCGCGGCATCGTTGATGACTTTCGTCGGCAGTTTGAATGCTGCAGTGAAGTTGAAACCAATCCAGCCTTTTCCGAGGTTGTGAGGTTCGGTCACAGGCCGGTCATGCACTACGGGGCCCGGATAACCAATCGACACCACGTCATATTCCCAACCATCGGCCAGTTTCTTGACGCTTGATACCATCTGCCGTGCCGTCAGGGTCGGCCCGGAGTCAATTTCTCGTTTCTCTTTTTCGCCGGAGGCAAGGATCTTGACGTGGGTGCCGCCAACGTCGACGACCAGTATATTCATTGGGAGGACCTTAGTCTCGATTGCAACCTAGCTTGCCTTCTTGAGCACCTCGGTTTTGGCAGAGATAACCTCCAGCAGTTCGTTCCAGGATTTGACAAACGACTTGGCGCCCTCGTCCTGCAACGTTGCTGCTAACGCATCGACATCGATGCCGGCCTTTGCAAATTGCGACAGCACCTCTTCGGAGTCGCCGCCATCGGCCGCCAACATCTCTCCAACGTCTCCGTGGTCGGCGAGGGCCTTCACCGTGCTTTCCGGCATGGTGTTGACCGTGAGCGGCGCGGCCAGCGCCTTGATGTACAGGACGTCGGATGCCGCGGGATCCTTGGTTCCCGTGCTCGCCCATAGCAGGCGCTGTGGCCGCCCACCCTCGTTGTAAATACGCCGCGAGCGTGCTGAGCCGACCAACTCGCAGGCTGTCTTGTATGTTCGTTTCGCGATTGCGATACCGAGCTTGTTGTGTAAAGGCGCGGGAACCTTGTTGGCGACGGCGGCATCCCAGCGACTGACGAAGACCGATGCAACGGAGCCAACATTTGGATTCAGACCGGCTGCAATGCGCCGCTCGATGCCCCGCAGATATGCCTCGGCCGCGGCGCGGTAGTGCTCTCGGCTGAACAACAGGGTCACATTCACGGGCACGCCGGCGAAAATTGCCTCTTCGATGGCGGGCAGCCCTTCCCTGGTGCCGGGTATCTTGATGAAGAGGTTGGGGCGCTTCGCCTGTGCGTGCAACTCCCTGGCGGCTGCGATTGTGCTCGCCGTATCATGTGCAAGGAGTGGCGAGACCTCGAGCGAGACCCATCCGTCTACACCATTGGTGCGGTCCCAAATCGGGCGGAACAGGTCCGCTGCCTGCGCCAGGTCTTCGATTGCTAGTTCGAAGAACAGCGTCTCACCCGACTTTCCCTCGTTCAGCTTGCGGCGGATCGCAGAATCATAATGAGAGCTGTTCTTGATCGCGTGATCGAAGATTGTCGGGTTCGATGTGAGCCCCGACAGCGACAAGTCGTCAATGTAGCGCTTCAAAGTGCCGCTCGTTAGCAGGTCGCGCGTGATGTTGTCGAGCCAAACGCTCTGTCCGAGCTCGTGGAGCTTTTGCGTTGCCTTCATCGCTTCACCTCCGCACAGCTTCGAGTTGAGGGATTGCCGCAAGCAGGCGACCCAGATCACAGTCGAGCAGGTCTCCGATCCGGTCCACCGTCACGTCGGGTGTGAAGGAGGCGAGCGCCTTCGCGTTATGCGCATATTGTCCCTGTCGAGGGAAAATAGTGGTGACGCGACTGCCCCAAGCTTCCTTGACCGCGGCGAGGATTCGCGGCTTGTCGTCCACCAGGACGTAGTGCAGTGCCGGATAGCGGGACGCGACATCGTCGAGCGCGAGTTCCTTATGGATGTAGATCAACACATGCGCGTTGACTGCCTCTGAAAGGCCGGAGCGCTCAACCTTACGCGGTTGAAAAACAACGTCGCCATCAGTGAGAAGGACGGTTGGGCCCCACTGACGCAGTCGTTCGAGCACATCAAGCGATCCCGGATACAGACGATTGGCGAACGGGTAATCGACCAGGAACGAAGACATGGACAACAGATGCATGTCCTGCGGGTGTTCGACACGGTATCGCTGCAGTGCACCGAGATAGTCTCGATACCCCAGTTCGACAAACAGGTCGTCGAGAATTGCCCAGTACCGGTCGCGACAGGCGGCACCGTACTGGCGCTCGAGGTGGGCCTTGATGTCAGCCTGGATGTGGTCGTTGTCGAGAAGCGTATTGTCGACATCGACCAGAAAGACGACCTGATTCATCGGTCTTACCCTTACGCAACTCTCTGCAATATGCTCAGCGCGCGCGCCTAACACGCACGGGGCATATTCAAGAGTATGTTACCCCGACTGGCGCTTCTAAACCTCAGTGTGCGAAGGCTGGTGCGAACCGACCTTCGACGTGCCGGGTGTCATTCCACAGCCGGATCGCTGGTTCTGACTGATCGTGTTCGTACCCAAGTATGCTCAGGCTTGCAGTGTCGAGCGTGAAGAACCGTCCGGCCCCCGCATCGAGGCCTAACCAGCGTGCGGTCAAAACTCGGAGAAAATGTCCGCTCGAAAACAATAACACGTTCCCTGGGACGTTGCGAACGCGCTCCACAATGCGATCGGCCCGGGCGCCGACTTGGTTCGGTGTTTCTCCTCCCGGACAGCCGTCGCGAAACAATTGCCAGCCAGGACGCTCTTCATGGATCTCCTTTGTGCGACGCCCCTCGTATTGGCCGTAGTTCCATTCCAGCAGATCGCGGTCGGGTTCCGCTTCGACGCCGAAGCCAGCCAACTCAGACGTCCGGACCGCTCGCTTCAGGGGGCTCGTGAACACTTTCGCGAAAGTGAAACCCAGCAACCGCGAGCCCAAACTCTGCGCATTGAGCTCACCGCGCTCGGTGAGAGGCAAATCTGTGAGGCCGGTATGCTGGCCTGAGAGGCTCCACGCGGTCTCGCCATGCCTTGCAAGGCAAATGATCGGAAGGACGGCGCTCATGGTCTCGCCCCTTCAGCTTGGTCCTTCCGGCGCGTGCGGCGGAAAGAACTGAACTCGGAACACTTCGTACTAGGGCATCTCCGTATCAAGGCCCGTGCGCGCGCCCGCCCACTGGTAGCGCGACTTCTTCGGAGAAGCAACGACCAGCCCTCCAGCGTTATGATAGTTCGCCACTCGAAGGGATGTGCGTCTGAAACGCTGACCTATTCGCTACAGGCATTTGCGACTGCGGCGCCTGAGTCCTTTGAGCCAGCGCGTGTGCGGAAATAAGATCCCCACCGGGCCCCCAGGGGGAGAGCAAGGTATCGTTCGTTCTTGTCGGAAACCTAAATCCAGCTGGCAGATGAGACCGAAACGCGTAATGCTTCTGCCTTAGCAATGCTTCTAGAGAAGCTTGCAGCCTCATCTGGTCGTTGTTGATGCCATTGTTGCGATCGCGGGCACCAAGTGGTCGAATTCGGGAGCATCCCATGCCATTTAAGGTTCAGGTTGGTCCGCATCAAATCTCGATCCATCAGGGGCAAACAGTGCTGGTCAGCGAACCAGACGCACAAATCAACTGGCCAACTGAAAAGGGACTTTATTTCCTTGATACAAGGGTAATCAGCAGCTGGGCCGTCTACGCAAATGGTGAACCCTGGGATCTTCTCAATGGAGGTTCCATCACCCATTACGCGTCCCGAATTTATCTTACGAACCACGGGATTCCCTCCGCCGACGGCTTGATCCCGCCGCGCACGCTCGGTTTCGTGATCAGCCGATACATCAATGGCGGGATGCACGAGGATCTCGACATTACAAATCACGGCACGAAGCGGGTACGCTTCCAGCTCGAGATCGCGATACGGTCGGACTTCGCAGACATTTTCGAGGTAAAATCGGGCGATATTGTGCGCCGCGGGCGGATCACCACGACATGGTCGTCGGCGAACCAGGAACTTCGCACATGCTATCGCAACAGCGATTTCGTCCGCGCAGTAACCGTTGCTCCTGTACATCGCCAGAGCGAAATCGAGTACGCCAATGGCCGATTGAGCTTCGAAATCAGCCTCGAGGCGGGCGAAGCTTGGCATTGCTGCTTGCTCTATGCGTTGGAGGACGGCGACCGACACTTCGCTGCACCGGACGCGTGTGTGCACAACCATGAACGAACCCGCCACGCCGAGGCGCTCTCGGACTGGCTCCAATCGGTACTGAAGATCCGCTGCAGTAACGAGGAGTTCTACCGCCTTTATCGCCAGGCGCTGGAGGACATGGCGGCGCTTCGGCTCCCGATCGCCGGCACCGATCACATGGTGTTCCTGCCTGCCGCCGGCTTGCCGTGGTTTGTGGCTCCGTTCGGCCGGGACAGCTTGATCGTGTCGCTACAGAACATGCTGATCTATCCAGATTTCGCCCGTGGAACGCTCGACATCCTGGGCTCGCTCCAGGCGAAGGAACGGGACGATTATCGTGACGCGGAGCCGGGAAAGATCCTGCATGAAATCCGCTACGGAGAACTCGCTCATTTCAAACTGATCCCGCACACGCCATATTACGGCACGGCCGATGCGACGCCGCTCTATCTCATCACGCTACATGCGGCCTGGCGGGCAACGGGCGACAGGGCGCTGTTGGATCAGCATCTTGAGACCGCGGAGGGATGCCTGTCCTGGATAGACAACCACGGTGATAGCGACGACGATGGATTCCAGGAATATCAGACCCGCTCTCCGGTCGGCTACGAGAATATGGGCTGGAAGGATTCCGGAGACAGTGTGGTTTATCCTGACGGATCGCTTGTCAAGGGACCGAAGGCGCTGTGCGAGTTGCAGGGGTATGTCTATGACGCCTGGCTGCGCATGGCGGAAGTGTTCGATGAACTCGGCAAGACACGCCGTGCCGCGGATCTGCGAAGGAAAGCCGCAGCACTCTTCAAACGGTTCAACGAGACCTTCTGGGATGAGGAGTTGGGTTTCTACGCCCTGGCGCTGGATGGCGAAAAGAAAAGGGTCCTCACGGTTGCCTCCAATGCCGGCCATTGCTTGTGGTCAGGCATCGTTCCGCAGGAACGCGCCGGAAAGGTCGTGCAACGTCTCATGGCATTGGACATGTGGAGCGGTTGGGGCATCCGCACGCTGTCGGCCTCGAACCCAGCGTTCAACCCATACAATTACCAAACCGGGTCGGTCTGGCCCCACGACAATGCCGTCATCGCTCTCGGCTTCAAACGATATGGATTCCACGCAGAGGCCGCAAGGATCGCGCGCGATATCAGCGATGCAGGAAGCCACTTCCTGTCCAATCAGTTGCCGGAGCTCTATACGACGATCGAGCGTGATCGAAGGAGCTTTCCCGTTCAATATCTTGGCGCCAACATCCCACAGGCCTGGGCAGCGGGGTCGGTCTTCGCATTTCTGCAGGCGATACTTGGGTTCGCGCCGGACGCTCCGAAGGGAAAGCTGTACGTTGATCCATCTCTGCCGCAATGGTTGCCCGATCTGACCGTACTCGATCTGCGGCTTGGTACAGGGCTATTCGACATCCGTTTCTGGCGCGATGGCGATGAGACGCGCTTTGACGTCCTGCGAGGCGCTCCAGGAGCCGTCCAAAGGAGGCCCTTCGGTGCACGGCTGGAGTTTCCACATTCAGCGTAGAACGCTTAAGCTATCGAAAGTGCAGACCAGTTGATCTCGATGCGAACGATGTTTTTCGGACCTCTTAGCGGATTCTGAATTTCAGAAATCTTACTGGCGAGCGGCCGCGGGCGAGGGTTGCAAGCAAAAAAGTTGAATATCCGGTGTGTCTTTTCGCCGCCTCAGGGCATTGACGATACGCCCATCGTGGGGCTCGATCAGCGTCGAGCGAGCGGAGGAGACGAGATCATGGGCTACAAGCCGATCGAGTCCTACGGCGTCATCGGCGACCTGCACACCGTTGCCCTGGTTGGCATCGACGGCTCCATCGACTGGTGCTGCCTGCCGCACTTTGACTCGCCGAGCGTCTTCGCGGCGATCCTCGACGACCAGAAAGGGGGCTCATTCCGCATCGCCAGTCTCTACGAGGCGCAGCACAAACAGATGTACATGCCTGACAGCAACGTTCTGGTGACGCGCTTTCTTAGCGACCAGGGCGTCGGTGAGGTCGTGGACTTCATGCCGGTCCAAAGCGCGCGCGAGATCAGAAAGATCCATCAGATCGTCCGGGTGGTGCGGGCGGTGCGCGGGTCGGTCCGCTTCCGCCTCGACTGCCGGCCGGCTTTCGACTTCGCCCGCCGGCCCCACCAGGTCGTCCTGGAGGGCCGGGGAGCGATCTTCGAGGCGCAAGGCATGAAAGTCTCGCTAGTCAGCCGCTTCCCGCTTGGTCGGCAGGGCGACGGCGTCGCTGCCGAGTTCGTCCTCAACCCCGGCGAGACGACCACGTTCATCCTCCGCCAGGTGGAGGAGAACGGCCACGACAGCGTTCATGACGGGGTCCTGCTCGAGGCGCGGCTGGTCGGCACGGAGGCCCTGACGCAGACCCTGGCCTTTTGGCGGCAGTGGCTGAGGAAGTGCAACTATTCAGGTCGCTGGCGCGAGATGGTCCACCGCTCGGCGCTGGTGTTGAAGCTGCTGACGTTCGCGCCGACCGGCGCGATCGTGGCGGCGCCGACCTGCGGGCTGCCGGAAGAGATCGGCGGGGTGCGCAACTGGGACTATCGCTACACTTGGGTGCGCGACGCCGCTTTCACCAATTACGCCTTCCTGCGCCTGGGGCTGACGTCGGAGGCAGAGCAGTTCATGGCCTGGTTGGAGCAACGGGCCGTTGAGGGCACCCGGGGCGACCCGTTGCAGACTATGTATCGCATCGACGGCGGGCGCGAGTTGCCCGAGGAGGTCCTCGGCCACCTCGATGGCTACCGCGGCTCGCGTCCGGTGCGAGTCGGCAACGCCGCTGCCGACCAGTTGCAGCTCGACATCTATGGCGAGTTGATGGACGCCGTCTACCTGTACGACAAGTACGGGACGCCGATCGCCTATGATTCCTGGTGCCATTTGCGCAAGATGCTGGACTGGGTGACGAACAACTGGGAGCGAGCCGACGATGGCATCTGGGAGGTGCGCGGTGGACAGCAGCAGTTCGTCTACTCCAAAGTGCAGTGCTGGGTGGCGCTGGATCGGGCGATCCGCCTTGCGCAGAAGCGGAGCCTGCCGCTGGACCGCACCCGCCTGGCCGCGGAGCGGGACCGCATCTACGAGGCCATCATGACGCACGGCTGGGACACGGAGCGGCAGACTTTCGTGCAGCACTTCGCCACTGACGCGGTGGATGCGTCCAATCTGATCATGCCGCTCGTCTTCTTCCTGTCGCCGACCGACCCCCGCATGCGCGGGACGCTGGACCGGACCATGGCGGAGCTGGTCTCCGACAGCCTGGTGCACCGCTACGAGATCGGCAGAGGAGCCGGCGACGGCCTGACCGGGAGCGAGGGGACGTTCAATATGTGTACGTTCTGGCTGGTGGAAGCGCTGGCCCGGGCGGGCCGCGCCGAGGAGGCCCGCTTCATCTTCGAAAAGATGTTGACCTACGCCAACCACCTCGGTCTGTACGCCGAGGAGACAGGTCCGTGTGGCGAAGCGCTGGGCAACTTCCCGCAGGCATTCACTCACATCGGGTTGATAAGCGCCGCGTTCAACCTGGACCGCCGGCTCGGCGCGGGGCCTTGAGGGTCGGGCCATGAGCGCGCAGTTCGCTTACCTAGGGACTTCCGTTCCAGACTGGGCGAGGGAGCTTTCGAGCACCGATCCGCTCCAGCGCCGCCTCGGCGCATATGCCCTGGGCGAGATCGGCCCCGCGGCAACCGAGGCTATGTCCGACCTCGCCGCGGCCCTCCAGGACCCGGTTGCGTTCGTGCGCGTCTGGGCGGCGGCGGCCCTGGCCCGGGTGGCGCCATCGGGTGGAGAGTCGGTCACCGTCCTCATCGCGGAGTTGGGCAACGAGCTTGGCTTCGTCCGCAGCCTGGCGGCCTGGCACCTCGGTCGCCTCGGTCCGGCCTTCCCGGGGATCGAACAAGCCCTCCTCCCTCTCCGACAGCTAGCGGGCGATCAGGATCCGAGCGTGCGGGTGGAGGCCGCGCTAGCGCTGGGGATGCTCGAGGGGAAGGGCGCCCCGCCGCCGGAGCTGAGGTCTTTGTGTACTTGAGCGACAGCGAGCCCGTGGCTGATGGTCGCCAACGCAATCCTATTGAAGCCATCCTGGCTCACGTCGATGGCCATCATTGGGGAGTAGAACAAGCGCAATCGCGGAGGCGCAACGCACGATCTCCGCGGAACAGAGCCCAAAAAAAGCGAGTACGCTCACTGCACGTCGACAATCTCGACCCAGTTCGCTCCACTTCCCACTGGATAGCGACTAGGCTCGCCGAGTTTGCCCGTGCTCTGGTCGATCTTGTAGACCGAAAGGTGATCCGACTTTTCACCCGACGCGACGAGGTACTGGCCGCTCGGATCGATCCCAATGCCGCGCGGCTGCGCCTCGGTCGCGAAATTGGCGACGTAGGCGAGCCTGCCGGTTCCGGGTGCCACGGTGAACAAGGCGATCTTGCTGGTGGTACGTTCGGTCGAATACAGAAACTTGCCGTTGGGCGTGATTTGGATGTCAGCAGCCCAGACTTTCGGCTTCTCGTCCTTCGGCAGCGCTGAGCCGGGCGTCGGTGCAGCGCCGACGGGCGCCTGCGGCGTACCCCAAGCGAGGCCGGCATCCGCCGGCACCGAGCTAATGCTCTCGACGAGGGTCAACGTCCCCTTGCCGGAATCGACCGCATATTGCGTGACGTGCCCCGACAATTCGTTGAGCACATAGAGGTTCTTGTTGTCGGGCGACAACGCCATGTGGCGGGGGCCGTGACCCGGCCCCGGACTGACCGCCGCCGGGACGTTGGGCGTGAGTTTGCCGGTGTTGTTGTCGAAAGTAAATTGCAACACCTGATTGGCGCCGAGCGTGGCCGCGTACACGAATTTGTTGCTGCGATCGGGCAAGATCGAATGCGCGTTGCGGCCGGTGGGGATCACTTGAATCGCTTCCGCCTCGACCAGCCCATTCTCGTCGATCGGGCTCACGGCGAGTTTGTCGCCGCCATAAGAGGCGGTGAACAGGTAGCGCCCGGTGCGATCGGTCGAGACATAAGGCATGCTGTCGGGAAGCGGCGCCGATGCCTTCTGCGTGATCACACCGGCTGCCGGATCAATGGAGTAGGTCAATACGTGCGGCGGCTGCGAGCGTACCACGGCATAGAGGTGCTTCTTGTCCGGGCTCACTGCCATTGGCATGACCAGCTTGCCGGCCTCGGCCTTTCCGATCGGCGTGAGCGAGCCGGTGCTCGTGTCCATGGTGTAGGCATCGATGTTGCCGTCCTGCGCGTTCGACACATAGACGAATGTCTTTGCGGCACACATCAGCGTTGCTCCGATTGTAAGCAGCAGTGCTAGTGCAAGACGCGTCGCTCCACTCGTTAGCGTTTTCATTTTGACCTCTCCCTGGACCTGTCAAAGGCATGTCGCTTGGCGGCATTCAGCGAGAATGCGTCCGCGCACAACCGACGGTCGGAATCAGCCCGCTGTCGTGCACCGGACCTTGATCAATATTCTGGATCGAATTTCAAACAGCGTATTGTGGCAAGGCATTATCTCGATGGTATGCTCAAGTGGAAACGCTGCGGGTTGCCGGTTCGAGAGCGTTGATATTGTCCTTCACTCCTGCGACCGTGACCCGGACCCCGATGGGAGGAGGTCCGCTATTGGGAGGAGGTCCGCTATCCAGCGGTGGCAGGCTAATGGCCGCGCGCAGTCCCTTCTGCTGGTTGATCAATGTGATATCTCCGCCATGGTGGCGGACTGTGGTCCGCGCAATAGAAAGACCAAGACCGACGCCTCCAGTTTCGCGATTCCGCGAATTCTCCATCCGAAAGAACGGCGTAAAAACCTGCTCCTTGGCGTTGTCCGGAATACCGGGTCCATCATCCGAGACGATGATTTCGATGCTGTCTGCTCGCCTCTCTACGCTGACCCGCGCCCGCTCGCCATAACGGATGGCATTTTCGACGAGGTTGCGGCACGCGCTCCGCAGCGCGTCTGGTCGGCAGCTATAGCTGATCTTCGCCCCCTCCGAGAACGAAACATCGTAGCCGAGTTCGGCGAGATCGTCGCAAAGACTTTCCACGAGAGCGGAGAGGTCCACCGTACGTGTGGCTTCTGCGGTCGCATCCTCGCGGGCGAATGCGAGGGTTGCCTCCGTCATCGTCTGGATCTCTGTAATCGTGGAGAGCATTTTCTCCCGCACTTCCTGATCAGGCACGAATTCTGCACGCAAACGGAGTGAGGTCAGAGGTGTGCGCAGATCATGGCCGATGGCGGCCAGCATTCTGGTTCGATCGTCGACGAAACGATGCAGGCGTGCCTGCATGCGATTGAATGCCTCGGCCGTACGCCGGATATCGTCGGGGCCGGTCTCCGGCAGCGGTACGATCTCCTGACCGCGGCCAAGGGCTTCGGCCGCCACGGCCAGGCGACGCAATGGTTGCGCGATGCCGCGCGCGGCGAATACGGCAATGATCGACAACAACAACGCCGACAGGCCGAGCGTCACCGTGGATTGGGAGGTCCAGAAGCCGTCTTGCGCAGGTTTGGCAAATGCAGTGTTCAGCCATGCGCCGTCCGCCAATTGAACGGCCAAACCCATGCCGGTGCTGTCATCGAGATAGAGAAATTTCGCTGGCCGGGACAGCGGCCAAGCTCCCGGCTTGAGATCGATCCATTGCGAGGAGGTGGCGCTGCTACTGCTGGCCGAATTTCGGACGAAATCCGGTCTCACCTCGACGGGCGCGCTGTGGCCGGGAAAGGATACGCGCGGCAACGGCTGGGCCAAACGCTCCCACGCCTCCTCTCGCCAGGCGGGGGCATCCTTCAGGCCGTTGGCCGATATCCAATATCTTGCTGAACTGGTGTTGCTGGCGTTCAGGATATCGGACTGAAGCGCTGGAGGCGTCGCCTCTAAGACCCGGGCGAGCGAGGCGCACCGGCTGAAAATCTCGCCCTTGGCGGCCTTCCGGATTGCCTGCCCATGCTCATCCCAGGAAATGAAGAACACCACTGCTTGCGACAGCATGAGGGATAGCAGCGTGAAGCAGATGAAGCGGGCCGCCAGGCTGCGCTTCCATAAGCTCATCATGGCCGTTCGACCTGTGCGACGAGGCTGTATCCACCGCCCCAGTGAGTCTTGATCAAGGCCGGCACCTTCGGATCGGCCTCGATCTTCTTCCGCAACCGGCTGACCTGATTGTCAATGCTCCGGTCGAACGGATCGGCATCTCGGCCGACCGTCAAGTCGAGGAGCTGATTGCGGCTGAGCACCAGACCGGGATGGTCGACAAAGGCGCATAGGAGCCGAAACTCAGCGGTGCTGAGCGGCACAGCAACGCCATCGTGTCCCACCAACTCGCGCCGGCTGATGTCAAAGGTCCACCGATCGAAACGTACGATCTTGGTCGCGAGCCGGCCTTTCTGCGGCGGCAGGCTTTGGACTCGGCGAAGCACCGCTTTGATACGGGCAAGGAGTTCGCGCGGATTGAATGGCTTGCACACGTAGTCATCGGCGCCGATTTCGAGGCCGACGATCCGATCGGTCTGTTCCACCATGGCAGTCAACAGGATAACGGGAAGGTCCGTGGTGCTGCGGAGATGGCGGCAGAGAGACAATCCGTCCTCACCCGGCATCATGACGTCGAGAACCACCAGGTCAAAGGCACTTCGTTCGAGCAGACGGCGAAGTGCAGCGGCGCTCTCCGCAAGGCTGATGCGGTAGCCATGTTGCATCAAGTATTTGCCGACCAGATCGCGGATGTCGCGATGATCATCCACGACGGCGATGTGCGGTGCCGAGTCCATCCAGTTGCTCCGTTCCACATCATACCGAAGTCCAGCGTTCAACCCACCGGAAAAGTGTAACAGAATGTATCGGTCGCGCAGGGTTGAACCCGTTTTAAGTACAAGCAGTCGCAGAATCCGGTCCCGGTGAGCCACTTTGTTGCAAAGTCGTATGGCATAGGACTCGATGCAGTTCCGCAAAGCCGTATTGAAAGCAAGGTGATCGAAGAGGAGGGGACAGAAGCACGGCTCCAACTTGTCGCGAACTATGCAGTGCAGCGTTCCTGAGACAGATCGCGACAATTACCGGTCATGGTCGGCAAAGTTCTGCGACAACCAGATCCCATCGTGCGCACGTTCGACAAAGGCAGGAGCGCTGCATGTGCGTTGCGATCGATGCTGTTTTTGGCAGCATAGTTTCCGAAAGTCCGAGGGGCTCATCAGCCGAGAGCGATGAAGACTACGCCACACGGAAGGGACCGTGTTTTTGCAGATCCGCATTTCGGATAAGTTGGCTGCTCGTCTTCGTGTTGCGGAATGCGTCTTCCTCGACGACGCCCCTTGATCTGACGTATGGCGCAAATAGCACAGCCATTTCACGCCTCGTGACGGAGGGCGACTGTTTGACGTCCGAGCGAGATCTCAAATTCGTATGCGGAAGTGTCCGAATTCACTTTGGCCGTTTCGATGAGATCAAGCACTCATACTCGAACGCCACACCCTCCGGATCATTCTCCTCAAACCACGTCTCGGCGGCGTCTGCCAGCGGCCGAGGGCGGTCAACGAACTGGGCTTCCGCCGAGCCGTCACGCAAACGGAGCAGTGCTACCGTCCTCGCGCGAGTCTAGGCCGGAGGAGCGGCGTACTGCGGCAAGGTAACCTGGAAACTCCTCCGGGTTTCGGACTGCCACGTCTAGATACGCGAGAAGTCGCCGAGCGAACTGATCAGCGAAAAGAGCGGACTCGGCGGATCGCAAAGCTCTTCGATATTGAAGTTGCTGGAAACCCGCCACCAGCGCAGCGGCCGTTGCCGCGAGCAGAAAGTCGCGCAAATAGGGGCCGAGACTGAGCAACAAAGCAAGAAGGCTGGACCAGATGGAAGCGTATAGAACTTGATGTGGCGGCTCCAGAAGCGCGCCCGTCCATGGTCGGAAGTCGGAGACGTCCTCAAGCGCCGCGCACATGGCTTTCGCCATCGCTTGTTCTCGGGAGGGTCGATTCGGGTACGTGGCGAGTATGACCGCATGGTCCCAGGCCGCCTGCCGCAGATGAAGCATCCAGGTTCCGAGGGGTGGCACCCCATCGTGGACAGGGCCTCCAGCGCTTGTTTCTGGCCGTCAGGGAAGCTAAGGCGCTGGATTTAGGTTGGACCATGCTGGTCACCGATACCCAACCCGACAACGTCTACTCCCAACGCAACCTGGAGCGCGCCGGCTACGTCCGCTGCGATCCGGAGCAGCGCTGGTGCGAGCCCTCGGTCTACTATGCCAAGCAGATCGCCTAGCGGCGAGCACGGATGCTAAGTACCCGCGTCACCTTGACCCCGGGGGCGCCTTCATTCTCGAACACTAGAGCGCGGATGGTGCAGATGGCGTGATTGGCGGTCTCGTCGACCCCGTTAGGGGGACCACAGACAGCGGTGATGCGCCGGAGCTCGGTCTCGGACAGCGAGTTGAGATCGCATTCACCGAGCGAGACGCCGACGACACGCTGATCAATCAAGGTGCCGCGACAGGAGAACGGCTGCTGCGCCATGACCGGTGAGGCGCCTAAGACAAGAAAGGTAACGACGGCGTAACGCATTCCTGATTTCCATCTTTTGGCCCCGTGTCCTCCTTTCGGAGGGTGCGGGGCCTTTTTTGCGTTTCTGGGCCACTGCGAGATGGGAATACGCGATCCCTGATCGCCAGCACCGGCCACTCCACCAGACGCGACATGAACGCACCAAACAAGACCGAGCCGGCGACCGTCACCACCGCAACAGCCAGCCATTGCGTGGTGCTGCCTTCCTGCAGCAAAGGGTGATGGATCGGTGCACGACGCCGACAACCGCCACATGCCAGAGATAAATGCCGTAGGAGTACATGCCGATCCAGGCCAGCACGGCCGCAGTCCGCCCAGCCAGCTTGAGATGCAGCGTTCCGATCAATAGCGCCGTCGCGGACATCGTGATGATAGGGATGATCCTGTTGATGGGCACGCCGGCGAGTTTTGGCATCGGGAGTGTAACGATCGCCAGGAGCAGCGCGCCGGCGGCGAGTAGCGGCCAGCGCCAGGCATGGAATCCGGCGAAGAGGTCAGGGGAGAATTCTGCCAAAGCACGAACCCCGACGCCGACCAGAAGGGCATCGGCCCACAGATGCGTCGCCACCATCGTCTGGACCGCCATGTAAGGGTCTCCAGATGCTGCGTATGCCACCCGCAACAGGGTGGTGAACACCGGAGCCATCAGGAACAACGGCGCGATCCATCGCATCAGCCCGAGCCGTACGATGGCAAGGAGCAGGAAGGGGAGCGCCAGATAGAAATGCTCCTCGACGGCGAGGCTCCAGGTATGCAGTGCAGGATTGGGTCCGACGTAATTGTGCAGGAACAGCGCATTGGGCCAGTAATCGGCCAGCTGGTCATGGAGAGATGCCCTGCCCCTGAGGATCGGCATCGCCACGAGATAACCCAAAAACACGAAATAGGCGGGCCAGATCTTCAACCCGCGTCGGATCAGGAACCGCCTGATATCGATCGATCCGTGACGCTGAACCTCAGAGATCAGAAGTCCGCCGACGAGATAGCCTGACAGCGTGAAGAACAGCGGCACACCGAATCCACCATATTCATGCCAGGCCCATGCGAACGAGCCGATGATGCCGTCATCCGGCGCTGCGACCAGGAGGTGTGCACCGATCACAAGCAGGATGGCGAAGGCTCTGATGACATCAAGTTGGACAGATCTGGCCGGCCGTGCCGCCGGTGTGCTGGCCATTTGAAACCTCTAAAATATGTAGCTTCATCATATATATGGGTGGTCGTTAACAACCTGAATTATACATACAGTGGGTGTGCACCACAAGGGGGTGTCTGGGCCCGATATCAGAGGCGGCTACAAAGCAAGAGAAACACGGCGAGCGCAACTGATGCGCTTATGGCGTCGTGCCACATGGCTTACGATCGCTAGGGTTTGTCGCGGAGAGTGCGCTTTAGCGCCTCCTCCAGCACGGCTAAGCCATTCGGCTGGTTGCCGGCTCCCCAGGACCGGGCAAGATGGTAGAAGTGCTCGATCTGACGTATGGCGCAAATAGCACAGCTATTTCACGCCTTGTGACGGAGGGAGATTGTTTGACGTCCGAGCGACATCTCAAATTCGTATGTGGAAGTGCCCGAATTCACTTCGGCCGTTCGGTGAGGTCAAGCGAATTGATTTGATCAAGGAAAGGTACCTGCCATGGCTTTGACCCCGATGATCGGAGAGGGTGAACTCCGTGTCACAGATGAGACCCGATCGGAGTCACCGGATACGTGTTCATGGCTTGATGGTGCAATCGTCTTCGACCATCGCCGCTGGTCCTGCCGGGAAGCAGAATTAACCTGGACGGCGCCCTCGCATCTGATCGTGCTGACCCATACAGGCAAGACCGCGCGAACGCGGATTTCGTGCTCCGGCGAACTCGTCTATGACGGCCGGGACAGGCCGGGCGCGCTCTCCTTCATCCCCGCAGGTGTCGAGCGCTCCGGCAGTTATTGCGAGCCGGATCTCGTCTACTCCGCCCTATGGCTCGATCACGCTCGGTTCGGATGCGCGCGTTCGGCGGAGACGTTGCCAATATTGGTCAATCGCGCCGATGCGGTTGTCGCCGCGCTGTTGACGGCGCTGCATAACGACGTTGCATTCGGCGGCAAGCCGGACACTGCTTATGTCGAGCATCTCGCCGCCATTGCGATGCATCGGGTCATGGCGCTCGACGGTGGCAAACCCAGTCCAAGTGCACATGGCGCGCTCGGCAAGGCGACGCTCCGCAGGATTGAGGAATACGTCGAGGAGCACCTCGGTGGGGAAATCAGGCTGAGCGATCTCGCGGCGATCGCAGACATGGAGATCGATTCCTTCGCGCGCCGCTTCAGGACGGCGATCGGAATGGCTCCCTACGCCTTTGTGATCGCGCGGCGGATTCGCCGCGCTGAGCAGCTTCTTGCGGATTCCGACCACGAACTTGCGCTGATAGCGGCGAGACTAGGCTTCTCCAGCCAGAGCCATTTCACCACGGCATTCAAACGCGAGCGAGGCATGACGCCCCGAGCCTACCGGCAACAGCTTTTTTCCTGAATCCTGTAAGAGCGCCGGAATCGTGAAAGAACGCCCGAAGCGGCGCGCCTATCTTGCGCCGAGCAAGCACGGGGTGCGCAAGGGAGCGAGCTCGACATGGCCGACTGCAAGGACCGACGCCCGACCGATGACGGGCCGACTCGAAGGAGCGTGATTCAGGGGGCCGCGGCAGCGACGGCGCTGCTCACCGTTGGGATCGCCGACGCTGTGCCGGCGCTTGCTCAGTCTAGCAGTCTTGTCGAGCCTGCAGCCGGAACGACGAGAATCCCCGTAAGTCTGATCATCAACGCCAGCCTGACTTCAGTCGAACTCGATCCGCGCACCACGCTGCTCGATGCGCTGCGCCACCAGCTTGGTCTGACCGGGTCCAAAAAGGGCTGCGACCATGGTCAGTGCGGCGCCTGTACGGTCCTGATCAACGGCAGGCGAGTTAACTCCTGCTTGACGCTCGCGGTCATGCATCAAGGCGACGAGATCACGACGATCGAGGGACTGGCCCGGGGCGAGGCGCTGCATCCGATGCAGGCTGCGTTCATCGCGCGCGACGGCTTCCAGTGCGGCTATTGCACGCCGGGCCAGATCTGCTCGGCCGTCGGCATGCTGAACGAAGCCAGGGACGGCTGGCCGAGCCATGTCACGGACGATCTCGTTGCACAGACCACGCTGAGCGATGCCGAAATTCGCGAGCGCATGAGCGGCAATCTCTGCCGTTGCGCCGCCTATCCCAACATCGTCGCGGCCATTCGCGATGTCGCCGAGAGGACCTGAACGATGAAGCCGTTCACCTATGAGCGCGCATCCGGCCTGCGCGAGGCGGCCGCCGCGGTGGCCGCGCGTCCCGGCACCAAATTCATCGCCGGCGGCACCAATCTCATCGATCTGATGAAGCTGGAGATCGAGCAGCCGATACATCTCGTCGATATTAGCCGCCTGCCACTGCGCTTGATCGAGGAGACGCCGGAAGGTGACCTGCGTATCGGGGCACAGGTTCCCAATAGCGATCTCGCAGCCGACATGCGGGTGAGAACCCGCTATCCACTGCTTTCGCAGGCGCTCCTCTCGGGTGCTTCCGCCCAGCTCCGCAACAAGGCCAGTACTGCCGGAAATCTGCTGCAACGTACGCGTTGCCCGTATTTCTATGAACGCGACATGCCCTGCAACAAGCGCGATCCCGGCTCGGGCTGCAGCGCGCGCGGCGGCTTCAACCGGCTTCACGCGATCCTTGGCGCCAGCGAGGCCTGCATGGCCGTCCACCCATCCGACATGGCGGTGGCCATGACCGCGCTCGATGCGCGGATCGAGACGATACAATCCGACGGCCGCACACGGGTCTTTCCGCTTCGAGAACTGCACCGTCTGCCGGGAACGACGCCGCACATCGAGACCACGCTCGCCGCTGGCGAGATGATCACCGCTGTGATCTTGCCGCCACCGCCGCCGGGTCGGCAGCTCTACCGCAAGGTCCGCGACCGCGCGTCCTACGCTTTCGCCCTGGTCTCGGTCGCGGCAATTGTCGACGTCGCCGCCGGACGCATCCGTGGCGCGCGCATCGCAATGGGCGGCGTTGCGCCCAAGCCATGGCGCTCTGCCGAAGGCGAGCGGGCTCTTGCCGGACAGCCCGCGGGTGAAGAGACCTGCGCCGCGGCCGCCGATGCGGCCCTTTCCGGCGCGCGCGCCGAAGGCCACGCCGCCTTCAAGATCGAGCTGGCGCGGCGCACGCTGCGCCGGACGCTCGCTGAAACCGTCCAAGACGTTTGAGGCATAAGACGATGGCTCAAGATTACATCGTTCAGGCGACATCGCGCCCCGGCGCTGCCGCGCCGATCGGCCAGCCCGTGGACCGTATCGACGGAGCGCTCAAGGTTACGGGGAGGGCGCGCTACGCTTACGAGCACAGGCTCGATCGCGCGCCGGCCTTTGGCTGCATCCTTGGTGCGAGCATCGCCAAGGGACGTATCGTCGAGATCGATACCGGCGATGCCGAGCGCGCACCCGGCGTGATCCTGGTGATGACGCACAGGAACGCACCGAGCCAATCGGCCTTCGGTCCGGCTGTCACGCCAACTGTGCCGGAGGTGTTCACGCGGGCCCGCCCGGTGCTGGCGAGCGAGCGTATCCGCTATCATGATGAGCCGGTCGCGCTGGTCGTCGCCGAGACCTTCGAGGAAGCGCGAGGGGCCGCGGGGCTGATCAGGCTGCGCTATGCGAGCGAACCGGGCGCGTTCGACCCCGCAGCGCCGAATGCCGAAATCTACCGGCCCGAACGTATCAATGCCGGCTTCCCCACGGACTCGACACTTGGCGACTTTGACCGCGCTTTCGCCGAGGCGCCGGTCAAGCTCGACGCCGTTTATGCGACGCCGTTCGAGAGCCATAATCCGATGGAACCGCATGCGGCCATCGCCGAGTGGGATGGGGACCGGCTGACCGTCCATACTTCGGCGCAGACGCTGGCGAATATCCAGGCCGGCTTGGCCAATACGCTGCGCATCTCGCCGCAGAATGTCAGGGTCATCAGCCCCTTCATCGGCGGCGGCTTCGGTTCCAAGCTGATCGTTCATCCCGAGACGGTCTGCGCCGCACTGGCCGCGCGCGTTCTCGGCCGGCCGGTTAAGGTCGCTCTGACGCGACGGCAAATGTTCGCCAGTGCCGGCCATCGCGCGGCAATGAAGCAGCGGGTCCGGCTCGGCGCGAACCGCGACGGCCGCCTGACCGCGATCGAGCATGAGGTCACCTCTTCGACATCTCGTTTCGAGGAGTTCGCTGAGCAGAGCGCGGTGCCGACGCGAGCGCTCTACGCAGCAGCGAACCGGCGTACGATGCATCGCCTGGTACGCCTCGACACCAATCGTGGTGAATGGATGCGGGCACCCGGCGAAGCATCTGGCCTGCTCGCGCTTGAATGCGCGATGGACGAACTTGCCGAACAGCTCGGCCTCGATCCGATCGACTTGCGCATCCGCAACGAGCCGGAGCGCGATCCGGAGCGCAACGTGGCCTTCTCCAGCCGAAACCTGATCGCGTGCATGCGCGACGGGGCCGAGCGCTTCGGCTGGCGCGACCGCCCGGTGAAGCCGGGC
Source organism: Bradyrhizobium sp. 31Argb (assembly GCF_043638955.1). Classification (NCBI taxonomy): domain Bacteria; kingdom Pseudomonadati; phylum Pseudomonadota; class Alphaproteobacteria; order Hyphomicrobiales; family Nitrobacteraceae; genus Bradyrhizobium; species Bradyrhizobium sp. 31Argb. The sequence continues at coordinate 38,047 of NZ_JBEGDB010000013.1, forward strand.
AGCCGTCGGGAAGGCCGCAAGCTGATCGGCTATGGCATGGCAGCCGCGATCCGCGCCAATTATCTCGGTCCGGGCTCGGCTCGTGTCGCCATCGATGCGCGGGGGCAAGTCACGGTGCAGGCTGACATGACCGATATCGGTACCGGCACTTATACGATCCTGGCGCAGGTTGCGGCCGAGCGGCTGGGCGTGCCGCTCGCGGCCGTCAAGGTCGAGCTTGGCGACAGCAGCCTGCCACGCACCGCCGGTTCGGGTGGCTCCTGGGGCGCATCGAGTTCGAGCACGGCGGTCCACAATGCCTGCCTGATACTCCGGGAGCAGATCGCCTCGGCAGCCGCATCGCATGAGCGTTCGCCCTTGCGTGGCGCGAACATTTCGGAAGCTCGTTTCGAGGGGGGAAAACTCCACCTCGGCTCACGCTCGGAGAGCCTCGGCAATCTTCTGGCCCGGATCGCGCCGAACGGATTAGCGGCCGAGGGCTCTGCGGCCCGCGGCGAAACCTATCGCACCTATTCCCAGCATGCGTTCGGCGCGCATTTTGCCGAGGTCGCGGTCGATATCGACACGGGCGAACCACGGCTGCGGCGCATGCTTGGCGTCTTCGCCGCCGGTCGCATCCTCAATCCGAAGACGGCGCGTTCGCAAATGATCGGCGGCATGATCTGGGGCGTCGGGGCGGCGCTGATGGAACAGACCGTGCTCGATCCTCGCCACGGCCATTTCGTCAACCACGATCTCGCCGAGTACCACGTTCCCGTGCATGCCGATATTCCAAGCGTCGAAGCCATCTTCCTTCCCGAGGAGGACGACAAGGGCAATCCGCTGGGCGCCAAGGGCATCGGCGAGCTCGGCAACTGTGGGGCGGGAGCTGCAGTCGCAAACGCGATCTATAACGCTACCGCTGTGCGTGTCCGCGACTTTCCGATCACGCTCGACAAGATCTTTCCCGAACTGCCTGTCGGCTGAACTCATACCGACGTGCCCCTATTGTGCCCTAGCTCTTTTGGGGTACCCGTCAGAGAGTTAAGCCGCTAAGTCATTGAATCTATGGAATTAATGGTGGACGCACAAGGGATCGAACCTTGGACCTCTCCCGTGTGAAGGGAACGCTCTCCCGCTGAGCTATGCGTCCGGGATCTCGTCGCGGCCGGAGGCCGGAAACGGCATCCGATCGGAAATGGCCTTACGGCCGGAGCCCGCGATTTACGAAGGGCAGGGGCGGGGTGTCAAGCCAAAGCCGACCCCAAAGCGTGAAAGAGCCTTATGCCCCCTGCTGACGGGCGCGGGAAGCGTGGGATTGCAGCGCCCGGATGCGTTCGGCGAGCGTTCCGCCGCCTTCGGGCAGGCCGCTTGCGGCGGGCACGCCATTGGCGGCTTTCGGTCTCGCCTTCGGTCCCCCCTTGGCCGGCACCGCCGGCTCTGCGGCTAGCATAGCCTCGATCGGCGAATCCGGCCCTTCGAGCTGGATCGCCAGCTTTGCCACCTCGGCGGCAATGTCGTTGATGCGCTCGCGCAGCAGCGCGTTCTCCATGCGCTCGGTCGCCCAGGAGTTCTCCGCCTGCTCCTGGATCGCGTTGATGTCGCGCTGCAGCTTTGACCGCTCGTCGCGGGCGATGCGGAGCTGTTCTTCCAGAGTGGCCTTCTCGCTTTTCAGCTTCTCGAGGGCGGGCGATTTGCCGCCATTCATCGCCGCGCGCAGTTCCTTCACGGTGCGCTCGGCTGCCTCACTGGCCTGCCGGAGCTGGTTGTTCTCGAATTCCCGTTCGGCCAAGAGCTTGCCCTGGGTCGCAAGCCGCCCCTCCAGTTGGTTGACGCGGTTGCCGAGTATCTGGGCTTCGTTGACCTGGACGCTCAATTGACGGTCGAGGTCGGTGACGCGCTGGTTCAGACTCTCGGCCCGGCTCCGCGCGTCCGCGAGCTCGCGGGTCGCGGCCTCAGATGCGCTGCGTTCCTCGGCCAGGCGGGCCTGGGTGGCGGCGAAGTCTCTTTCAGCGTCGCTGACCCGGTCCTTCAATTCCTCGATCTGGGTGCGGACGGAGATCAGCTCGATCTGGCGGCTATCCGCCGCCATCGAGCGGTCGTTCAGGTCGGCATTGATCTTGCCGAGCTCGTTCTGCTTGTTCGCCAGCGCCTGCTCGGCGGCGCGCAACTGCTCGGTCTTGGCGCCGAACTCCTCTTCGGTGGCGCGGGACTGATCCTTCATCGCCTTTTCGCGCGCCTCGAGGGCGAAGATGGCGGCGTTCTTCTCGCCGAGTTCGATCTTCATGCGGTTGATCGCGTCGGTCTTTTTGCCGAGTTCGGCCAACTGGCTCGTGGTCTTGCTCTTGAGCTGCTCGACGCTCATCTCGAGCCGCCGCGCCGACATCGCGAATTCCGCGCGCAACTGGTCCTTGTCCGCCTGGATCTCGGCCATCGACAGCGGGGTTGCGGCCTCGATACGCCGGGTCGTCAGCCGCACCGCCCGGTTATGCACCAGCGGCACGATCATCAGACCGCACAGCATCGAGACCAGAAAACCGATCGCCAGATACATGATCGGTTCGACCATGAATGGGTTACTCCCGCGATAATAAATCGTTAATCACAATGCCACGGGCGGCCGGCAAAACGCCAGCCAAATGCCTGTCCGCGGTGAGGGATTCACGTTAAGGCGTTAACGGCGGGGTCAGAACGGGTTCCAGGTCGCACGCGGGGTATATTTCAGGTAGCCGACATTGGCGCCAAGCCTGAGCCCGATGCCGGAACGGATCGGCACCAGCACGATATTGTTGGCCGTCAGCGCGGTCATGCCGAAACCGCCGACGATATAGGCCGAGCCGTCGATGCCGACGAAGCGCTGGTAGATCGCTTGCGTGGAGGGCAGGTTGTAGACCAGCGTCATGGTGCGGGCGCCATCGCCGCCCCAGTCGAAGCCGACCGAGGGCCCCTGCCAATAGACCCGCAGGTCGCCCGCGTTCTTGGTGTAGAGCGTGCCTTCCCCATAGCGCAGGCCGGCGACGAAAGCGCCGGAGCCTTCTTCGCCGAGCACGTAGCCATTGGGCAGGCCCCACTGGCTGACCGCGCGTTCGATGACGGAGGCAAGCCCGCGCGAGACGTTACCGAAGAATTTGTGGCCGGCGGCAACCAGTTCGTCCGGCCCATAGGTGCTCGGACTGGGCTCACGTTGCGGCGGCGGGTATTGCGGCGGGGCCTGCTGGGCGGCAACCGGCGCAATCCAGCACATCAGCGCAGCGAGCGCTGCCGCGGCAAAGCGTGATGCGAAACTCATAAAGAACCCCTGCGATCGAAATTCTGGTCGCCGCCTTAACCTGACGCCAACAAGGTCGGCTCTAGCTTGCGCCCAGTGTCCCCTCGACTCCAATGTTATCGATATCAACTATGACGGTACAACGGCAGGAAATATACCGCCGACGCCCCGGAATAGCCTTTTTCAGCTTCGCCGTCGGCCTTTTAGCTTTGATCGGCATTGATTCGGCAGTCCGGGCCGCTACAACCGAGCGGGTGGTGGTCAATCACTATTCCGGCCTCGCCATCGAGGGATTCGACCCGGTGGCATATTTTACCGATGCCGCTGCCCTTGAGGGCTTGCCGGACTTTGAGGCTGCGCAGGCAGGCGCGGTCTGGCGCTTCCGCAATGAAGGCAACCGCGCCTCCTTTGTCGCCCATCCGGAAATCTACGGTCCGCAATTCGGCGGCTACGACCCGGTCGATCTTGGCCGCGGCGTCACCTATGCCGGCAATCCGCGATTCTGGGCGGTGGCCGGGCAGCGGCTCTATCTGTTCGGCCGGGAGGACAACCGGGACGCCTTTGTCGCCGATCCCGGACGCTTCCTGAAAGACGCCACCGCCCGCTGGCCGGAGCTGGAGCAGACGCTGGCGCAGTAGCGCCCTCGACAAAACAAGTTCTAAGGCGCAGCGGCGGGATCGCCCCAGGCAATGAATTCCGGCACGATAAAATCATCCCGCAGGCCGAAGCGCAGCGCCGCTCCCTGCGAATCCGTGATCTTGCCGCCGGCGGCGGTGACCACGGCATGGCCGGCCGCGACGTCCCATTCGGAGGTCGGCGCAAGGCGGGGATAGATATCGACCTGGCCTTCGGCCACTCGTCCGAACTTCACCGCGGAGCCGAGTTCGGCCCGCACCGCGCTGCCCCGCCCGGCGATAAAGGCCTCCGTGCGCGCATCGCCATGGGAGCGGCTGACCGCCACGGTCCAGGGGGTTCCGCGCGGCGGGTGAGGGCGGGTGCGAATCGGCTCGACAACCGGTGGCGCGCCATCGCGAACGATCAGCCGCTCGGCGCCGCGGCCGACAATGCCGCGCCAGATCACGCCCAGGGCCGGGGCCCCGACGATGCCAAGCAGCGCCGTCCCTTCGGTCACCAGGGCGAGGTTGACCGTGAACTCGTTGCGGCCGGCGACGAATTCCTTGGTGCCGTCGAGCGGATCGACCAGGAAGAAGCTGTCTTTGTACGGCGGCCTTGCCAGATGCGTGCGCTCCTCGGAGAGCGACGGCACGTTTGGCGCAAGCCGCGCCAAGCCCTCGGCAATGATGCGGTCGGCTGCGAGATCGGCCTCGGTCACCGGCGAGCCGTCGCTCTTGCCCTCAACCTTCATGGCGCTGCGATTGACTGCAAGGATGGCCTCGCCGGCCCGGATCACCAGCTCCGTCAACGGTTCGATCAGCGCGGCCGCGGCATTGCCGTCGATCCGGGGCGAGCATGCCTCATTCATAAGCGGTTCTCATCGGCTAGAGCATGATCCGGAAAAGTGGAAACCGGTTTTCCGAAAAGATCATGCTCAAACAGAAAGATGAGATCATGATCCGATTCGGTCCAATCGGATCATGATCTAGTGTTCCCATCTCACTTCCGCCGCAAGCTGGCAGCATGCGCTTCCCCAGTGTATCAAACCCAAAAGCATGCGTGATTCGCTCCCGTCCGCGTGTATCGCGGCATTCCAGGAACACTTCATGTCTGGCACTTCGTCTCTCGGTCCCGCTCCCGATGCCCTCGAACTGGCGGCGCTGCTATGCTCGCGGGTCTGCCACGATCTCATCAGTCCTGTCGGCGCGATCGTCAATGGCCTTGAGGTCATCGACGACAATCCGAAACCCGAGGACCGCGATTTTGCACTCGACCTGATCCGCAAGAGCGCCAAGACCGCATCTGCCCGCCTGCAGTTCTGCCGGCTTGCCTTCGGTGCGGCCGGGTCGGCCGGCGCGCAGATCGATCTCGGCGACGCCCAGGCCATGGCGAAGGGGCATATCGAGGACGGCAAGGTGACGCTGACCTGGAATCTGCCGCGGCTGCTCTTGCCCAAGAACCGCGTCAAGCTGCTCCTGAATATGCTCGTGATCGCGCAGCAGACGATTCCGCGCGGCGGCACGCTGACGATCGATCCGGTCGACGAAGGCGAGACGATGAGCTTTCGCATCATCTCGGCCGGGCTGAACGCCCGCGTGCCGCAGAACATCGTCGATATTCTCGGCAGCACCTCCGCCGCGGTCGATGCCCATGCAGTGCAGCCCTATTACACGAGGCTGTTGGCGCAGGCCTGCGGATTGACCGTCAAGCTCGCCCTCGAGGGCGAGACCGTGGTGGTCAGCGCGTCCTGACGATTGCTGCATGATCTCCTGGCGCGCAGGCGCTCAAGAGATCATGCGCAAACAACGACGTAGAGCGCGATCGGAGGCGCGAAGCGAGTACGCCGCGCGCCGCGACGGCGGCCATAGCGTTAACCAATTGTTTGCAACTTGCCGTTGATTTCGATCTTTTCTTCTTATCTCTTTGTTGATCCCGTTCTTTTCCACATACTCAACCAAACTTAAACGCTTTGCATGGAAGCTGGTCCAAGTTCCGTAAGGCGCGTCGATGTCGCGTGCCGCTGCGTACGAAGGCCAGGTTCATGGACGATTTGATGCGAGAGTTTCTGACCGAGACCAGCGAAAGCCTGGATACGGTCGACAATCAGTTGGTGAAGTTCGAGCAAGAGCCGAACAACGCGAAGATTCTCGATAACATTTTTCGCCTGGTACACACCATCAAGGGTACCTGCGGCTTCCTGGGGCTTCCGCGACTGGAAGCGCTGGCGCATGCCGGCGAGACCTTGATGGGCAAATTCCGCGACGGCATGCCGGTCACGGCGGAAGCGGTGACGCTGATCCTGTCGAGCATCGACCGCATCAAGGAGATCCTCGCAGGACTGGAGGCAACCGAAGCCGAGCCGGAAGGATCGGACGAAGACCTCATCGTCAAGCTGCACGAGATGGCCGAGCGCAGTTTCGAATCGATGGCGGCGGAGGCCGGCGGCGAGCCTGCTGCTGAGGTAGCGGCGCCTGTCGTGGCCGCGCCGCCGCTGCAGCCCGCGGCGACGGAGGGCACGCTGGTGGTGCAGACGCTCGAACGTCCACTGCGCCCCGGTGAAGTCTCGCTCGACGAGCTCGAGCGCGCGTTCCGCGAAACCGCCACCGAAGTGACGCCGCCCGCACCGGCTGCCGCGCCCGCGGCCAAGCCCGCCGCGCATGAGCCGGCCGCAGAGGTTGCCAAGGAGAAGAAGGCGCCGAGGAAGACGGCCGCCGCCGAAGGCGACATGCACGAGTCCGACAAGGTCGCCAACCAGTCGATCCGCGTCAACGTGGATACGCTGGAGCACCTGATGACCATGGTCTCCGAGCTGGTGCTGACCCGCAACCAGCTCCTGGAGATCTCCCGCCGCAACGAGGACACCGAGTTCAAGGTGCCGTTGCAGCGTCTCTCGAACGTCACCGCCGAGCTGCAGGAAGGCGTCATGAAGACGCGCATGCAGCCGATCGGCAATGCGTGGCAGAAGCTGCCGCGCATCGTGCGCGACCTCTCGGGCGAACTCGGCAAGCAGATCGAACTGGAAATGCACGGCGCCGACACCGAGCTCGACCGCCAGGTGCTTGACCTGATCAAGGATCCCCTGACGCATATGGTGCGCAATTCCGCCGATCATGGTCTGGAGACCACGGCCGAGCGCGCGGCGGCCGGCAAGCCGGAGCAGGGCACCATTCGTCTCTCCGCCTATCACGAGGGCGGCCACATCATCATCTGCATCGCCGACAACGGCCGCGGCCTCAACACCGACCGGATCAAGGCGAAAGCTCTGGCCAACGGCCTCGTCACCGAGGCTGAGCTGGAGAAGATGACGGAAGCGCAGATCCACAAGTTCATCTTCGCGCCGGGCTTCTCGACCGCTGCGCAAGTCACTTCGGTTTCCGGCCGCGGCGTCGGCATGGACGTGGTGCGCACCAATATCGACCAGATCGGCGGCACCATCGACATCAAGTCGGTCGCGGGCGAGGGCTGCTCCGTCACCATCAAGATCCCGCTGACGCTCGCCATCGTGTCCGCGCTGATCGTAGAAGCAGCCGGCGACCGCTTTGCGATCCCCCAGCTCTCGGTCGTTGAACTGGTTCGCGCGCGGGCCAATTCCGAGCACCGCATCGAGCGTATCAAGGACACCGCCGTGCTGCGCCTGCGCAACAAGCTCTTGCCGCTGATGCATCTGAAGAAGCTGCTCAGGATCGATGACGGTTCGTCGAGCGATCCCGAGAACGGCTTCATCGTGGTGACGCAGGTCGGCAGCCAGACTTTCGGCATCGTGGTCGACGGCGTGTTCCACACCGAGGAAATCGTGGTCAAGCCGATGTCGACCAAGCTGCGTCACATCGACATGTTCTCCGGCAACACCATCCTCGGTGATGGCGCTGTCATCATGATCATCGACCCCAACGGCATCGCCAAGGCGCTCGGCGCTGCCGGCTCAGCCGCCCATGAGATGGCGGACGACAACGCCGCGGCCCATGTCAGCGGCGAGCAGCTCACCTCGCTCCTGGTGTTCCGTGCCGGCACCAGCCAGCCGAAGGCGGTGCCGCTCGGCCTCGTCACGCGCCTGGAGGAGATCGCCACCGACAAGATCGAGCTCTCCAACGGCCGCTACATGGTGCAATACCGCGATCAGTTGATGCCGCTGGTGCAGATGGCTGATGTCAATGTGCAGAGCTCCGGCTCGCAGCCGATCCTGGTGTTCGCCGACGACGGCCGCTCGATGGGGCTCGTGGTGGACGAGATCATCGACATCGTGGAGGAGCGGCTGCACATCGAGGTCGCGGGCTCGCAGGATGGCATTCTCGGCTCTGCCGTGATCAAGGGCCAGGCGACCGAAGTGATCGACGTCGGCCACTTCCTGCCGATGGCCTTCTCCGACTGGTTCAGCCGCAAGGAGATGCGGCCGTCCTCCAACGCGCAATCGGTGCTTCTGGTCGACGACAGCGCGTTCTTCCGCAACATGCTGGCCCCGGTCCTGAAGGCCGCCGGCTACAAGGTGCGTACCGCGCCGAACGCACAGGAAGGGCTGGCCGCGCTGCGTTCGGGACAGGCGTTCGACGTGGTGCTGACCGACATCGAGATGCCCGAGATGAACGGCTTCGAGTTCGCCGAGAGCATCCGCTCCGATCAGCATTTGAGTAGCGTTCCGATCATCGCGCTGTCGGCGATGGTCTCGCCGGCCGCGATCGAGCGCGGGCGGCAAGCCGGCTTCCATGATTACGTGGCCAAATTTGACCGTCCCGGCCTGATCGCGGCGTTGAAGGAACAGACCGCCGAGATCAGGAAAGCGGCATAGTTGAGTCGGGCACAAGGAATTGAAACGATGACCAGCAAGACCGACACCATCGAAGGCACCATGGCCGAATACGTCACCGCCGTGATCGGCGGGCAACTGTTCGGCCTGCCGATCTCACGCGTGCAGGACGTGTTCATGCCGGAGCGGCTGACGCGTGTGCCGCTGTCCTCCAGCGAGATCGCTGGCGTGCTCAACCTGCGCGGTCGCATCGTCACCGTGGTCGACATGCGCGCGCGGCTCGGCCTGCCGAAGAACGACGATGGCAAGCCGCCGATGGCGGTCGGCGTTGATCTCCGCGGCGAATCCTATGGCCTCTTGATCGATCAGATCGGCGAGGTGCTGCGGCTGCCCGATGACAGCCGCGAAGAGAATCCGGTCAACCTCGACCCGCGGATGGCCAAGCTCGCCGGCGGCGTCCATCGCCTCGACGGCCAGCTTATGGTCGTTCTCGATGTCGACCGCGTGCTCGAACTGATGCCGGATGCGAAGGCGGCCTAGTCATCGCGCTCCAGGCGGGCACGCCTATTGAAGAACTGAAACGGAAACGTCCCTTGCGGGATGAGGAAGTAGAGGCCCAACATGAGAACCTGTCTTGTCGTCGATGACTCCAGCGTCATTCGCAAGGTCGCGCGTCGCATCCTGGAAGGCCTGGATTTCCAGATTGTCGAAGCCGAGGATGGCGAGAAGGCGCTCGAAGCCTGCAAGCGCGCCATGCCCGCCGCCGTGTTGCTCGATTGGAACATGCCGGTGATGGATGGCTACGAATTCCTCGGCAATCTGCGCCGCATGCCCGGCGGCGATCAGCCCAAGGTGGTGTTCTGCACCACCGAGAACGACGTCGCGCATATCGCCCGTGCGCTGCATGCCGGCGCCAATGAATACATCATGAAGCCGTTCGACCGGGACATCGTCACCGCGAAGTTCCAGGAGGTCGGCCTGATCTGAGTGTCGTGTTCGATCCGGCGGCTGAAAGCCATCGGCATGAGAGCATGATCCGGAGAAGGTGTGCCGTTGAGCCGTTGGTGAAGTGATGAGTGTTGCGTTGACAAATGCCCCGTCCCGGACTTCGACGCGGGAGGAGCCGTTGCGGGTGATGGTGGTCGACGACTCCGTCGTCATCCGCGGCATGATCTCGCGCTGGATCGGCGCGGAATCCGACATGGAGGTGACGGCCTCTTTCCGCACCGGTCTCGACGCCGTCAATCAGCTCGAGCGCGTCAATCCCGATGTCGCCGTGCTCGACATCGAAATGCCGGAGCTCGACGGCATCTCGGCGCTGCCGAAGCTGCTCGCCAAGAAGCGCGACCTCGTCATCATCATGGCCTCGACGCTGACCCGTCGCAACGCAGAGATCAGCCTGAAGGCGCTGTCGCTCGGCGCGGCCGATTACATTCCCAAGCCGGAGAGCACGCGCGAGGCGGGCGCCGCCGAAACCTTCCGGCACGACCTGATCCAGAAGATCCGCCATCTCGGTGCCAAGGTGCGCCGGCGCGCGGCGCCCGTCGCCGCAAGCCCGGCAATAGCCCCGGTGCAGGACAAGGCGCGGGAAGCCGCGATCCGCCCGGCGACTTCGCAGCAGGCAGTGGTGCGCCGCCCCTTCGGCATGCTGGCGCCGAAGGTGCTCTTGATCGGTTCGTCGACAGGTGGTCCGCAGGCGCTGATGGCGCTGGTCGCCGAGATCGGACCGGTGATCGACCGCTTTCCGGTGCTGATCACCCAGCACATGCCGCCGACCTTCACCACGATCCTGGCCGAGCATCTCGCGCGTGCCAGCCGCCGGCCGGCGCACGAGGCTGTTGACGGCGAGATCGTCAAGGCCGGCCAGATCTATCTCGCGCCGGGCGGCCGCCACATGCGCGTTGCGCGCCGCGGTGCCGAGATCGCGATCGCACTCGATGACGGGCCACCGGTGAATTTCTGCAAGCCCGCGGTTGATCCCATGTTCATGTCCGCGATCGATGTCTGGCAGGGCGGCATCATGTCGGTGATCCTGACCGGCATGGGGTCGGACGGCATGCGCGGCGGCAAGGATATCGTCGCCGCCGGCGGCAGCGTGATTGCCCAGGACGAGGCGACCAGTGTCGTGTGGGGCATGCCGGGCGCGGCGGCGAATGCGGGTATCTGCGCGGCCGTGCTGCCGCTCAAGGAGATCGGACCGAAGCTTAACCGGTTGTTTGCGGGAGATCGTTCGTGACGCCGTTGGATTATGACTATCTGCGCAAGCTCTTGAAGGAGCGGTCCGGCCTCGACCTGTCGTCCGACAAGCAATATCTGGTCGAGAGTCGGCTGGTGCCGCTCGCGCGCAAGTGGGGGTTGGCCGGCATTCCGGAACTGGTCCAGAAGATGAAGGGCGGCGGCGCCGAGGCGCTGACATCGGAAGTGGTCGAGGCGATGACCACCAACGAGACTTTCTTTTTCCGCGACAAGATTCCGTTCGATCATCTGAGGCAGGCGGTGCTGCCGGCGCTGATCCAGGCGCGCGCCGCGCGGCGTTCGCTGCGCATCTGGTGCGCGGCATCGTCGACCGGGCAGGAGCCTTACTCGATTGCGATGTGCCTGAAGGAAGTGGGCGCGGCGCTCGCGGGCTGGCGCACCGAGATCGTCGCGACCGACCTGTCGCAGGCGGTCCTGGAAAAATCCAAGGCCGGCATCTTCAGCCAGTTCGAGGTGCAGCGCGGCCTGCCTATCCAGTTCTTGGTGAAATACTTCACGCAGATCGGCGAGTTCTGGCAGCTCAATGCCGATATCCGCGCCATGGTGCAGCATCGCCAGCTCAACCTGCTGCAGGACTTTTCCCATCTCGGCATGTTCGACGTGATCTTCTGCCGCAACGTGCTGATCTATTTCGACCAGGAGACGAAGACGGACATCTTCGCGCGGCTTGCGAAAATGCTCGAGCCTGACGGCGTGCTGGCGCTGGGGGCGGCCGAATCCGTGGTTGGCATCACCAGCGTCTTTAAGCCCTATCCGGACCGCCGCGGTCTCTATTGCCTGGGCACCGCGCCGATCGCGCGCGCCGGCGCGCCGATCGGGCTAAAGGCGGTCGCTTCCGCCGCGCGGTAACGGCATTGCTCCCGTAGGATGGGTAGAGCGGAGCGAAACCCATCGCGACGAGAACGCGGCGCCAATAATGGGTTTCGCTCCGCTCTACCCATCCTACAACTCCATCGCCCTTGGCCGTCATTGCGAGCGTAGCGAAGCAATCCATCTCACCGCTTGCGGAGGCATGGATTGCTTCGCTTCGCTCGCAATTACGCAGGAGCGGCACTGTCAAAGGATCGCGTGCGGCAAAAAGCGCGATGTGTTGCCCGTGATCGGATTCTCGTCCTCGCGGATCGACAGTCCGCATGGGGTGTGATCGATCAGCCAGCTCCCGATCACCGGATATTGCCCTGCGAAATTCGGCAGCGGTGCCAGCGCCTGGCGGATGAAGCCTTCCGCGCCATAGGGCCCTTCCTGCTCGACCAGCGTGGCGCCGGCGCTGACCAGCGCGACATTGGCGCCCTCGCGCGAATAGATCGGCTTGCGGACGAACGAACTGCCGAGCGCTTGCGCGTTCGGATCATCCTCGAAATAGGCCGGCAGCAGATTGGGATGGTTCGGAAACATCTCCCATAGCAGCGGCAGGATGCCCTTGTTGGACAGGATCGCCTTCCACGGCGGCTCGATCCAGCGCGTCGGAGCGCTCGCGAGCCTGGCGCCGAAGCTGTCGTGGAACATCCATTCCCAGGGATAGAGCTTGAATGCGAGCTCGATTGCGCGGTTATCCAGGTCGACAAAGCGGCCGTCCTCGGTAAGGCCGATGTCTTCGATATCGAGCAGCGTGGTCGCAAGGCCGGCCTGCGACGCGGTATCCTCCAGATAGGCCAGCGTTGCGGCGTCCTCGGCATTGCCGGTCATGCCGGCAAGATGCAGGTGTCCGCCGGATGCCAATTTCTTCCAGGCGTCGATCAGCCGCTCGTGGATCGAATTGTACTGGTCGGCTCGCTCCGGGATGATGTTGCGCTCGATCGCCTGCTCGAGCCAGGTCCATTGGAACACCGCCGCTTCGAAGATCGAGGTCGGCGTGTCGGCGTTGTACTCCAGGAGCTTTGCCGATCCGTGCCCGTCGAAGCTGAGATCGAGCCGGCCATAGAGGCTGCCCTCGTTGCGGCGCCAGCTCTCCGCGATCAGCGGCCAGAACGCTTCGGGGATTTTCAATCGGCGCAGATATTTTTCGTCGTCGATGGCGCGACCGACCAGTTCGAGGCACATCGCATCGATCTCGCCGGTCGGCGCCTCGATCCCGCGCTCGATCTCGTCCAGCGTGAAGGCGTAATAGGCGCGTTCGTCCCAGTAGCGTTCGCCGTCGATGCTGTGGAAACTGAATCCGGCGCGCTCGGCGGTCGCCCGCCAGTCGTCACGCTCGGCACAAGGGATGCGGCGCATGGGATATCAGCTGCCGCCATACGATGGGTCGAAGTCACCCTCGGCATGGTCCTGGAAGCGGCGTGGCGTGCCGCCGAATCCACCGTAGACCGGGCCGCAATCGGGTTTGCCACCGGGGCGGGGCATGGCCGTGTTACCGGGGCCGCAATTGGTGCGCGGTACCAGCCCCATCGAGACGGCGCCGACCGCCGCACTTCCCATCAGAGTCAGTACGACGCGGCGCGAGCGTTTCATGACGGCAGTCCTGTCTTCCGCCGTTTGCGGTGTGACGCCAGTCTCCAACACCGACCGATGCCAAGGCAAGCAAAAGCGCGCATTTCACGGCGATGTGCGAAGGATATGCCGTTCTCAACCACCGGAGAAGCCGAAGGCGTGTGCGAACGAGCCGAAGCCGCCGCGGCTGACATGGTTCGATCCTGATTCGGATGCGCCTGAGGCCGAATGGCTCGAGGAGGAGGCGCTGCCGGAGTAGCGCGAACCGCCGCTGGAGCCGTGGCTGCTGGAGGACGAAGATCCGCGCTGCCGGCATTCGGCGTTGTTGCTCTGCAGCAGCGATGGTGCCGGGTCGTTCGGCGACCGCACGCAATCCTCGCTTGGCATCAGCGAATAGGCGGTGACGCCGACCGCCAGCGTGCCCATCAGGATCAGGACGATCTCGGCCGAACGTTTGGTCGGCGGGCGCGGCGGCACAGGGGCCGGCTTTCGCGTTCCGAACTCTTTGGACGGGTTGGTCGCCATTGGTCAGTAGATTTGGGTCAGGTGAGGTCAGTAGATCATGGAGGCGGCGTTGAGGGCGCCACCGGCGAGCGAGGAGAGCCCGAGCCAGATCGCAGGTGCGAGCTCGCCGTCGGCGATCCGTCCCGACAGGTTCGGTACGGGGACCTTGACGATGAAGTAGACGATGATCTGGACGATCAGCGCGACCACGCTCCAGATCAGGCAATCGATGACGTTGGCGGAATGCGCGATCGCGCTCACCACCGGCAGCACGAAGCCGCACAGGCTCAAGCCCAGCGCGATTGCAGCCGCGGTATTGTTCTCGCGGATGAGCTCGAATTCGTTATGCGCGGTGACGCGGGTATAGGCGAAGAGATAGGCCATGACGGCGACCAGCGCCGTGCAGAAATAGACCAGGAAAGCCGGAAGCCCGGCAAGCGATTGCAGGATCATTCAACGCGCCGTATCATTGTTTCGGCGCGGCGACGCAAAACCGAATGCTGGCCTTGCCGAGCGTGCCCCGATTCGTCCGACAACAGAATTGCACGATCCGTTGGTCGCCGGATGACAACGGCCGGTTCAATCGCATCTCGGTGGTGCCCATGGAAACAGGTCGGCAATCCCTGATGAAAGATCATCTGTTGACGCGGCGTCAGGCCATCGGTCGCTGGCTGGCCGCAACCTCGCTCGGCATTGCCGCTTCGGAGCTGTGGCAGCCCGATCCGGCACAAGCACAACTGCTGCCCGAAACGCCATCATGTGGTGCCGACAACGCGCCCACAGTTTCGCAAACCGAAGGGCCATTCTACACGCCGCGCACACCCCTGAAGCGCAACTTTCGGGCTGATGCAGCGGGCGAGGCCATCACGTTGACCGGCTTTGTCATCGACAAGCGCTGCCAACCTGTCGCGAACGCGGTCGTCGATCTCTGGCACGCCGACGCGCGCGGCGCCTACGACAATACCGGCTATAAGCTGCGCGGATACCAGGTCACGGATGCGCAGGGACGATATGTTTTCGAGACCGTCGTGCCGGGCATGTATCCCGGGCGCACACGCCACTTCCACGTCAAGATCGCGGCGCCGGGTCAGCGGGTCCTCACCACGCAGCTTTACTTCCCGGACGATGCACGTGCCAACAGCCGCGACGGCATCTTCGACCGCCGCTTGCTGATGCGCATCGACGACGCGTCCGACGGCAAGATCGGCCGTTATGATTTCGTCGTGAGCCTCGCTTGAGCCGATTGACGAAGGTCACAACCAGACGTGTGACCTCTCATGGTTCGTTCGGCTGGTGCGATCGCCGAGCCGATCCCCGAAGCAGGCGGAAGGCGAGCCAGAAAAACAGCACGACCAGCGCGAGCGCGGCGAGCGGCGCGGCCAGGGCCAGAAGTGAGATCAGCGAGGCGCTTCCGAGTTCGGTGGTTGCCACGACAGAATTTCCTAGGCCGCCAGTGAAGACGGTCGATTTTGCCCTGAGCACCGCGATCAAACCTTGCGTGATGCCGGCAATGCCGCCGCCCGCGATAACGGCCGCCGTCCATTTCAGCATCGGCGGTACGTCGGTCATCACAGCGGCGGAAATGATCGTCCCCGCGACGACGGCAGCGGGCGTCGCCACGGTGTCGAGCAGGTTGTCCACACCGGGAATGTAGAATGCGGCGATCTCGGCTATGGCCGCGGTGCCAAGCATGATGATCGCGGCGGGTGTGCCGAGCCATGCAAAGCCCTCATTCAGGTTCGCATGTCCGGTGTAGGCGGCCACGCTCAGGATCAGCAGTGGCAGGAATAGCCGGAAGCCGGTTGCGGCGGCCAGGCCGATGCCAAGGCCGACCGACAGTGCCAGATCGAAGTTCGACATGTGTCGCAAACTCCATCAGCCCAGTTCGGTTCATCGTAGCAGAAGTTTAGATCGTTCCCGCCAGGCTCAAATATGAGGTGATTGAACATTGGCAATCCGGATTGGTGCAAAGCAGAAACCCCGCCATTTCGGCGGGGTTTTCGTCGGAGCAGCGAGATCGGGGTAATCAGGCCGGGATGCGCTCGTCGGCTTCGTGCGGCTCCCGCAGCACATAGCCGCGGCCCCACACGGTCTCGATGAAGTTGCGGCCTTCGGAGGCGTTGGCGAGCTTCTTGCGCAGCTTGCAGATGAAGACGTCGATGATCTTCAATTCCGGCTCGTCCATGCCGCCATAGAGGTGGTTCAGGAACATTTCCTTCGTCAGCGTGGTGCCCTTGCGCAGCGAGAGCAGCTCCAGCATCTGGTATTCCTTGCCGGTCAGATGCACGCGCTGGCCGCCGACTTCCACCGTCTTGGTGTCGAGATTAACCACGAGGTCGCCGGTCTGGATGACGGACTGGGCATGGCCCTTGGAGCGGCGCACGATGGCGTGGATGCGCGCGACCAGCTCGTCCTTGTGGAAGGGCTTGGTCATGTAGTCGTCGGCGCCGACGCCGAGACCTTTGACCTTGTCCTCGATGCCGGCGAGGCCGGAGAGGATCAGAATGGGGGTTTTGATCTTGGAGACCCGGAGCTGCTTCAGCACGTCGTAGCCGGACATGTCGGGCAGGTTCAGGTCGAGAAGGATGATGTCGTAGTCATAGAGTTTGCCGAGATCAACGCCTTCTTCTCCGAGGTCCGTCGTATAGACGTTGAAACTCTCGGATTTGAGCATCAATTCGATCGACTGCGCGACGGCGCTGTCATCTTCTATCAGCAAAACGCGCATGCCAGTCCCCTTTAGTCGCCGCTCCTGGGCGTCAGGTCGGCCGCACTTGCGGCACTCACAAAACGCCTTTGCACAACTGATTCGGATCCTGACGAGACATGGTTAACAAAAACTGATTCCCGTTCGCAAGGTCCGCGGTGCAATTTTTTTCGAATCGCCCTAAGATATTGCGTGGAAGTAGCTTTTCTCATCCGTTCTCGTTCAAGCTCCACATTAAGAGGCCGGACTAACCGACTCTCGCGACTCGCCCTTCTTCTGAACAGGCAAGCGACCTCAGTCACCCAAAGACAGTGACGTAATGATTAATGATGCGGGTAAACACGAAGTTAAGCGGATGCGCAGAAATCGGCGAAACTTAAGGTTTTCGCAATGAAGGCGCTCGCGGAACAGATCGGCGACATCGACGGCGTCAATATTTACGGCCGCGTGGTCGGCGTCCGCGGGCTCATGGTGGAGATCGCAGGCCCTATCCATGCGATGTCGGTCGGCGCCCGCATCGTGATCGACGTTGGCGGCAATCGCTTCATCCCGGCGGAGGTAATCGGCTTCTCCGGCAGCAACGCGGTGGTGATGCCGTTCGGTGGTCTCGAAGGCGTCAGGCGTGGCTGCCGTGCTGTCATCGCCAATGCCGCCGGCTTCGTGCCGCCGTCGCCGGCCTGGCTCGGCCGCGTCGTTAACGCGATGGGCGAGCCGATCGACGGCAAGGGTCCGCTGCCGCAGGGCGCCTCTCCCGTACCCTTCCGCAACTCGCCGCCGCCGGCGCATTCGCGCAAGCGGGTCGGCAGCCCGCTTGATCTCGGCATCCGCGCGCTCAACGCGTTCCTGACCTGCTGCCGCGGCCAACGGCTCGGCATCTTCGCCGGCTCCGGCGTCGGCAAGTCGGTGCTGCTGTCGATGCTGGCGCGGAACGTCGATGCCGACATCTCGGTGATCGGGCTGATCGGCGAACGCGGCCGCGAGGTGCAGGAATTCCTCCAGGAAGACCTCGGCGAGGAGGGCCTTGCGCGCTCGGTGGTCGTGGTCGCGACCTCCGACGAGCCGGCCTTGATGCGGCGGCAGGCCGCCTATCTCACGCTCGCGATCGCGGAGTATTTTCGCGATGAGGACAAGGAGGTGCTGTGCCTGATGGATTCGGTGACGCGCTTTGCCATGGCGCAGCGCGAGATCGGCCTGTCCGCCGGCGAGCCGCCGACGGCCAAGGGCTACACGCCGACCGTGTTCACCGAACTGCCGAAGCTTCTGGAGCGGGCAGGGCCGGGGACCGGGGTCGGCGCCATCACCGCGATCTTCACGGTGCTGGTCGATGGCGACGACCACAATGAGCCGATCGCCGATGCCGTGCGCGGCATCCTCGATGGTCACATCGTGATGCAGCGCTCGATCGCCGAGCGCGGGCGCTATCCTGCGATCAACATCCTCAAATCGGTCTCCCGCACGATGCCGCGTTCGGCCGATCCGGCATTTCTCCCCGTTATCACCAGGGCGCGCCAGGTGATGGCGACATATGCCGATATGGAGGAGTTGATCCGGCTCGGCGCCTACCGGGCCGGTTCCAGCCCGGAAGTGGACGAGGCGATCCGCCTGCATGAGCCTTTGGAGGCCTTCCTGCGCCAGGCCAAGGGCGAGTCGGTCAGTTTGGCCGACGGCTACCGGCAACTGGCGCAAATCCTCTCGAATTTGGAAACGGAACGCTAACTTTGTCGGGCCATCATCCGCGGCAGGTCATTAACTGCGCCGGCGGGGTCCAGGGGGAGCCGGCCTTGTCCCGCGTTCAAAATCGGGACTTCTGGGGAGTATGAGTCGATGAAGTCACGTGACACGCTGATCCGCCTGAAGAAGTTTCAGGTCGACGAGAAGCGCCGCAGGGTCACCCAGATCGAAGGCATGATCGCCGATTTCCACCGCATGTCGGTGGAGCTTGAACGCGAGATTCAGGTCGAGCAGGAGCGGGCCGGGATCAACGATCCCGCTCACTTTGCCTATCCGACCTATGCCAAGGCTGCGATCCAGCGCCGCGAAAACCTGACCCGCTCCGCCGATGAACTGCGCATCCAGCTCGAAGAGGCCAAGGCGCAGCTCGGCGAAGCCTTTGAGGAACTCAAGAAGGTCGAGCTCCTGGACGAGCGCGACCAGGCCCGCGAGCGCGCGGAAGAGAGCGCCCGCGAGCAGGCCGACATGGACTCGATCGGCTTGATGCGCGCGCGCCTCGGCGTCGCCTGATCCTGAACCTCCGCACGTTGGACGGGAACCGAACCCGGGCTGCGAAGCCCGGGTTTTGCTTTGGAAAGGTCCCGAATCCGATCGGCTGGTGGACCGCGGCCTGCCGAACTATGCTACGAAAGGATAGGATTAATTCCCGGCATCAGGCGAACAGGGATCGCGATTTGGGGAATGCTGAATGCTGACGCCGGCTGAACTGGTCTGGCTGATCGCTGCTGTTGCGAAGGGGGATGAGGCCGCTTTCGAGCGATTGTACGTGGCCACACGGGCGAAACTCTTCGGGGTCGTCCTGCGTATCTTGCGGCGACAGGATCTTGCCGAGGAGGTCATTCAGGATACTTACGTCAAGATCTGGAACAGCGCGGGACAATTCGACCCGGCGCTGGCGTCGCCGATCACCTGGATGGCATCCATTGCCCGCAACCGCGCCATCGACCTGGTCCGCAAGAAGGGCGAAATCTCGCTGGAGGAAGAGCCAGCGGCGATGGAGGTCGCGGCCGAGACGCCAGATCCGCTGGCGCGACGCGAGATGACGGAGGAACTGCGCCGGCTGTTGGAATGCGTCGGCCGTCTGGAGCCGGACCGGCAGAAGCTCGTGCTGCTCGCCTATTACAACGGCTGGAGCCGCGAACAGCTCGCCGTCAAATTCGAGACGCCGGTGAACACGGTGAAGACATGGCTGCGCCGCAGCCTGCTGGAGATCAGGGAGTGTCTTGGGTTTTGGGGGTTTGAAGGCCCCGATATCACGTGATGGCCCATAACGAGGACCATATCGCGCTCGCCGCGGAGTATGCGCTCGGCACGCTCGATGCGGAGGAGCGCGCGCAGGTTGAGACCATGATGGCGATGGACAAGGAGTTCACCGCCCTGGTGCAGGCCTGGGAATTCAGGCTCGGTCCGCTCAACCAGATGGTGGGCCTGGTCGAGCCGCGGCCGATCGTGTGGGAGAACATCAAAAGCGCGATCGCGCAGTCGTCCGCGCCGCAGGCGCCGATGGCACTGCCGCCGGAAGCGCCGTCCCCTCCGCCCCCGCCGATCGAGCCCAGAGTCGTCGAGGCGGCACCTATCCAGCAGGCACCGGTCGTCGACGACGGCCGGGTCGTCCAACTCACAAGCCGGCTCCGGCGCTGGCGCAGCGTGGCGTCGGCGGTGGGCGCGATCGCGGCAGCGCTCCTGGTGGTGCTGGGGCTTCAGGTCTACCGGCCCGATGCCCTGCCTGACGCCATCCGTCCGAAGCCCCGCACAGAGATCGTGGAGGTGAAGACACCCCCCGCGCCGCCATCGGGGCAATTTGTCGCCGTGCTGCAGCAAGACGGCAACTCTCCGGCCTTCATCCTGACCGTCGATGCCGCCACCAGGAACTTCACGGTGCGCCGGGTCGGCGCAACGCCGGAGCCCGGGAAGAGCTTCGAGCTGTGGCTGATCTCCGACAAGCTGCCGCAGCCGCGTTCGCTCGGCGTGATCGGCGCCGATGACTTCACCGAGCGCCCGGTGCTGTCGTCCTACGATGCCGCCACGGTCAGTGACGCGACCTACGCAGTCACCGTCGAGCCGGAGGGCGGATCGCCGACGGGCAGTCCGACCTCGGCGCCGATCTTTTCCGGCAGGCTGATCGAGAGCGTGCCGCCGGGCGCGCCGGCGCCGAACCGCTTATTCAAATAAAAAGAAAACGCCCGTGGGGAGCGGGCGTTTTCGATAGTCAACTTGGGGGTAGTTGGGGGTCTTAATATCCACGTGGCCTTTGGGGGGCTGTAAAGAACCACGTGAATTCCGTAAATTCCTCTCCTGCTCTAGCGTACGAGCGAATTGTTCGATGAGGTGATGGCCACCGGCTTGCCGGCTTTCATCACCCGCGCGGTCTGGTACTCGTCCACGCTGTTACGCGCCATGATGCCAAGGCCGGCCACAACCACACCCGCTACGAGTGCAACGACCACAATCTTCAGGTGGGTCGTCCGATCCGCGCTGTAGATCGAGTGGTTCATGGAAGTCTCCTGCCGCCTTCCCTGTCGCTTACTTGTGTCGGATAGCTCTTCCGACAGGTTCAACATCCTTGCGCCCTTCCAACATAGGAATCGCGGATTCCGTTCCGTAGAGGCGATCACAAGCCCGTGAACAGACGTGATCCTACGCGATTGGAATCGGCGTTTGAGTTCATATTCTCTAGTTATTGCAATGTATTAGGTCGAAATCGCTGCACGCGGACGATAAGCCGTTGAAATTAAGCCATTTTCGACAAACCAGTTGCATGTGACGAAAATGCTGCGCCGCTAAACAGCTGATTTGCGCGCCGGTCAGACGCTACCGACGGTCTTCAAGCGTGCCCGCGGATGGATCTCCGCCTGCGACAAAACGGTCGTCTGCGAGCGGAAGCGTTCAACCAGCGAGCGAACGAAGGGCCGGATCGCGGCCGAGGTCACCAGCACCGGCGCCTCACCTTCGCGCGCGGCCTGCTCGAAGGCGTTGCGGGTCGCGGTCATGAATTCCGACAGTTTCGACGGCTGCATCGCGAGGCTCCTGTCCTCGCCGGTGCCCACGATCGATTCCGCAAACGCCTGCTCCCAGCGCGCCGACAGCGCGATCAGCGGCAGATAGCCGTTGTAGGAGGTGTTCTGCGCGCAGATCTGGCGGGCCAGGCGGGCGCGGACATGCTCGACCATGGTCGCCGGATTGCGCGAGAAGGCGAGCGCGTCCGCAATGCCTTCGAGGATGGTCGAGAGGTCGCGGATCGAGACGCGCTCGGCCAGCAGCAATTGCAGCACGCGCTGGATGCCGGAGATTGTGACCTGGCTCGGCAAGATGTCCTTGATCAGCTCGCCCTGCTCCTTCGGCAGCTCCTTGAGCAGCTTCTGCACCTCGCCGTAGGACAGCAAGTCCGACATGTTGTTCTTGAGCAGCTCGGTCAGGTGCGTCGACAGCACGGTCGCGGCATCGACCACGGTATAGCCCTTCAGCGAGGCCTCTTCCTTCAGCGCGGCGTCGACCCAGGTCGCAGGCAGACCAAATGTCGGCTCGACGGTGTGGATGCCGGGGATCGCGACCTGGTTGCCGCCGGGGTCCATCACCATGAACTGGTTCGGCCAGATCCGCCCCGTGCCGGCGTCGACCTCCTTGATCTTGATGACGTAGGTGTTGGCCTCGAGCTGGACGTTGTCGAGGATGCGCACTGCCGGCATCACGAAGCCCATCTCGACGGCGAGCGAGCGGCGCAGCGCCTTGATCTGCTCGGTCAACCGATCAGTGCCGTCGGGGCCGTTGACGAGCGGCAGCAGCGCATAGCCGAGCTCGATCTTGAGGTCGTCGATCTTGAGTGCGCTCGAGATCGGCTCCTCGGCGGCCGCCGCGGCTGCCGCAGCCGCAGCCGTAGGGGCGGCCGCAGCGGCGGCCTGGGCAGCCTTGGCGGCATGCTTCTGCTTGCGTGCGGTCCAGGCCAGCGCGGCGGCGCCGGAGCCGAGCGCGAGGAACGGGATCATCGGAATGCCCGGGAGCAGCGACAGCACGATCATCACGCCGGCCGACATGCCGAGCGCCTGCGGATAGCCCGAGAGCTGTTTCATCAGCGCCTTGTCGGCGGCGCCGGAGACGCCGGCCTTCGAGACCAGGAGGCCCGCGGCGGTCGAGACGATCAGCGCCGGGACCTGCGTCACCAGGCCATCGCCGACGGTCAGCACGGTGTAGGTGCGCGCGGCCTCGGCAAAGCCCAGGCCCTGCTGGGCGACGCCAATGATAATGCCGCCGACGACGTTGATGAACACCACGAGCAGGCCCGCGATGGCGTCACCACGGACGAATTTCGAGGCACCGTCCATGGCGCCGAAGAAGCCGCTTTCGTCCTCCAGTTCCTTGCGCCGTTCCTTGGCGACCTTCTCGTCGATCAGGCCGGCCGAAAGGTCGGCATCGATCGCCATCTGCTTGCCCGGCATCGAATCGAGGTGAAAGCGTGCCGCGACTTCGGCGATGCGGCCCGAACCTTTGGTGATGACGACGAAGTTGACGATGACCAGGATCGCGAACACGATGATCCCGATCACGAAATTGCCGCCCATCACGAAATTGCCGAAGGCCTCGATGACGTGGCCGGCGGCCGCCGTGCCCTCATGCCCGTGCGACAGGATCAACCGGGTGGAGGCCAGGTTGAGCGACAGCCGCAGCATGGTCGAGATCAAGAGGATGGTCGGGAACGAGGAGAATTCCAGCGGCGCCTGGATGAACAGGGCGGTCATCAGGATCAGGACCGACAGCGTGATCGAGATCGCCAGGAACAGGTCGAGCACGATCGCGGGCAGCGGCAGGATCAGCACCACCAGGATGGTGAGGATGCCGAACGCCAGCGCGATATCGCCGCGCTTCAGGACGTTGGTGATGTCGGCGAAAGAGAAGCCGCCGGATGCCGTGCCCTGACCCGCCGTCACGTCGACCATGGTAGCCCGATCCCCCCGCGCCTGCCGGGCGCGGCCGCCCAATGTCTGCGCGGCGGCTTGCGGGCCGCCGCTCCGAAAGTGAGGCACCGCGCTGGCGTCCACGGGGGATCCCCTCCCGTCATACGCGACCGACGACACTCGACTTCACCCGGCAATTTTTGCCCAGCGTATGGTTAGTAAAGGGTTAACGGCACTGTCCTTTCCCGGCCGGACGAAGGATGAGCCCCGGCCTATGGCCTCGCCCTTCGAGACGCCTGCTTCGCAGGCTCCTCAGGGTGAGGGGATAGAGCGGAGCGCGTTGCTCTCCATCTCATTCTCGGTGTCGTCCCGTCGAAAGACGGGACCCATATGTGGACGGCCCCCGTGGCACAAGAGCTTTTGAGGTGATCGGATCGCTGCATCCATATGTCCGGCC